>CAYMPQ010000040.1:0-15786 GCA_964392345.1 uncultured Actinomycetota bacterium | reverse complement strand
TATTAATCTTAAACTATTGAGCTTACACAGCAAGAGCTAAAAAGCATTTTTAATGTGCTTGAAATTAAAGTCGGCAGAACAAAATTTTTTACCCACACTATTTTTTATCTTATTTGCATTAATTATATTTTCAACTATTTTTTTGCCGGCTATTATAGAAATGACATCAAACCTGAAATTAAAATCTTGAAGTGGCTTATTGTTTGCAATAAAAAAATTGGCTGTATTTTTGATCTTTTTTATCTTGTACTTGTCAACTGCCTCTTCCGGGTACCCATAGCTAATGCTTGTTCTTGTTTTTACTTCAATAAATGCAAGAACCGTACCCTTTTTAGCTATAATATCAATTTCTCCAAATTTGCAGGTATAATTCTTTTCTAAAATAGCATACCCTGAATTAGCTAAATAATGTGCGGATATATTTTCTCCAAGTTCCCCTACTGCCTTATTCTCAATCATTTTTTTGAATCTGTAACAACCCCATTAAAAGACAGCCTGTGTACTGCAGAAGGTCCGTAAATCCTGAGGGCCTCCAGATGCTCCTTTGTGCCATATCCCTTGTTGCGTTCAAAACCATACTCGGGATAGTATTTTGACAACTCTACCATAATTTTGTCTCTTGTTACCTTTGCTACAATAGAGGCTGCTGCTATTGACGCACTTAGTTCATCGCCATTTACTATTGGCAGCACTTCAGTATCCAAATCAACACAAATATAATCTACAAGCACGACGTCAGGTTTTACTTTTAATTTGTTGGCCGCTCTCTTTACTGCCAGAATATTGGCATCATTTATTGATATTTTATCAATTTTTTGAGAAGAAACTTTTGCTACAGACCAGCTTACACAGCTGTTTATTATTTTTTTATAGATACATTCTCTTTTTTTTATGCTTATTTTTTTGGAATCATTCAAACCCTCTATCATTAAATTTTCCCTGTCAAGAATAACCGCTGCTGCCAGCAGGGGACCAGCAAGGGAACCCCTTCCAACCTCATCAACACCGGCTATATTCCTGTATCCGCTTAAAAATAAATCATCTTCGTATTTGCATAAATTTATTAATCTCTTAATCTCTTCAAATTTCATATCTTACTGTTAACTCTTCCAAATCTTGTCAGCGGCAGATAAATAAAAACCACTTCTCCAAATACATCCTCTTTGGAAATGCTGCCAATATACCTGCTGTCATAGCTATTGTTTCTATTATCGCCCATTACAAATACTTTGCCTTTTTCTACAACTACCGTTTCGTTCTCGTAAGAAATGTTATAATCCTTCAATACATACTCTTCGTTAATTTTTTCGCCATTGATGTAAACATCGCCGCTGTCTGTTAAAGTAATTTCATCACCTTCCAAAGCTATGGCTCTTTTTACCAAATCTTTTCCAATAGAAGAATGGAACACAACTATATCCCCTCTTTTTATAGGCTTTATCTTAAAGGCTAATTTATTTACAATGACTTTATCGCTAACCTGGAGCGTGGGGACCATAGAAGGTGTTGGAACAATGAAAGGCTCAAAAATAAATACCCTGACAGATATTGCAAAGGCAGCAGCTCCCATTATAACAAGCAGGTAGCTTAAAATTTCTTTGAAGATCTTTTCTTTCTTAGAAGACATCAATACAAATAATTTAGGTCGTTCACTCTTTAATATATTCTTTATATTTAACTCTTGCTTTTTTCCCTACTTTATCCCTGAGGTAGTAAAGCTTGGACCTTCTTACAATACCAGTGTTAACTTTTTCTATTGATTTAATAATAGGAGAGTTTGTAAAAAAAGTTCTTTCAACTCCAACATTAAAGGAAATTTTTCTTACTGTAAAATTCTCACCAATGCCGGAACTCTGCCTTTTTATTACTATACCCTCAAAAGATTGTGTCCTCTCTTTATTTTCTTCCTTGATTCTTACATTTACTCTTACTGTATCACCAGGTTTAAAATCAGGTATATCTTCCTTTAAATACTTACTTTCTATTTTGCTTAATTTATTCATTTTCTACTCCAGATTGTTCTTTATTTTTAACACTTTTATTCCCAATTAAACCAAACAAATATAATGAATTTAAATCTTTTTGTCAAATAAATCTGGCTTTCTCTCTTTGGTCAGATCTAAAGACTTCTTTTTCCTCCATTTTTCAATATTTACATGATTTCCGCTTAAAAGTACATCGGGCACCTTTAATCCTTTAAAAATTGGTGGCCGTGTGTACTGAGGATGATCCAGCAAATTATTTTCAAAAGATTCGCATTCAAGAGATTCAGACTTTCCTACAACACCGGGTAAAAGCCTTAAGATGCCATCTATGATAACCATTGCCGGGATTTCCCCTCCTGTTAGAACATAGTCACCAATTGAAAGTTCCTCGTCTACTACCAATTCTGTGACTCTCTCATCAATGCCTTCGTATCTGCCGCAAATAATTATAATATTTTTAAGTCCGGATAGATACTTTAACTTAGCCTGCGTTAATCTTTCACCCTTTGGCGAAAGCAGTAATACTTTTTGACCTTCTTTGTCTGCAACCTTATTTTTACTCTTAATAAACGTAACTGCATCATATATTGGTTGCGCGGTCATTATCATCCCGGGTCCTCCGCCATATGGCCTGTCATCAACTTTTTTATGTTTATCCAGCGTAAAATCTCTTAAATTGTAGATATTAAGTCTGCAGAGATTATTGCTGAAAGCTTCTTTTATCACTCCAAATTCAATTACATTTTCAAATATTTTTGGAAAAATAGTAATTATATCTATTGTTAGCATCTTGGTAATAATATGTTTAAATAAATTATAGTTAAATATATTCAGGAATTCTCTTTAACACAATTTTCTTATCTTTTGTATCCACTTTTTCAATATAGCTTTCTATAAAAGGCACTAAAAAAACATCTTCCTTCACTCCTCTTATATTGATGCTTTTGTCTCCTTTTTTTATAACTAAATTATCATTTGAAGTATATTTTAAAACCTCAACAACTGTACCAATAAAACCACTATCCCTGCTGTAAACCTTGCAAGTCACAATATCGTCCACCCAAAATTCACCTGTCTTAAGCTTTGGTGCAGTCTTTGCGCTTCTATAAAGAGGCGTCTCCCTTAATTCTTCAGCTTTATCTCTGTTGTCAATACCCTCAAATTTAAATACTGCCCTGCTGTAACCCTTAAATCCGCTTATGTTGATATTTTCTATTTTTACTCTTTTAGTACATTTTTCATCCAAAAAGAGAAAATCTCCCTTTTTAATAGATTTGGGATAATCAGTAAGCAACCTTGCTGTAAGTTCACCCTTTACACCATGCGGCTTACCAATTATCCCAATTAAGCGTACTTTTAAGCTCTTGAGAGCCATAAGATTATGCCTGCAGAATCAATTATTATATATAAAATAATATAATTAGGTACTATCGTCCAAAATCTTAACTATTGAAGACTTTCCTCTTTTTGCAGATGCAGCTCTCATAATAATTCTTAAAGAGTTGGCTGTTCTTCCCTTTTTCCCTATTACCTTGCCTAAATCATCCTCTGCTACACTCAGCTTGAAGATTACTGTTTTGTCATCTTCATCTTCCTCGGTAATTTTTACATCGTCTGGGTTATCAACCAGCTCTTTTACCATATACTCCAGTAGTTCTTTCACATTTACCTCCAGTTTTATTTGTTATAACTACCCTTTAGGTCTACATTCTCAAAAATTTTTTGAACCGCATCTGTAGGTTTAGCTCCTTTTTTAATCCATTCTACAGCTTTGTCTTCATCAATTTCTATCTTTGAAGGCTCTAATTTTGGATCATACGTACCTATTTTTTCAATGAACCTTCCATCTCTTGGTGATCTGCTATCAGCCACTACAATTCTATAAAATGGCTTCTTTTTTGATCCTACCCTTGTCAACCTGATTTTTACACTCAATACAAAACCTCCAGATTCTGCTTACTAATTACTTTCAGACTACTTATTATATATTTTTCTTAAGAACTTGCAAAATATTTTTTCAATTAAGTTTTCCAAAAGGAAAACCAGGTTTATTGCCAAAGTTCTTAAATTGTTTCATCATTTGCTTAGTTTTAGCAAATTGTTTTAAAAGTCTGTTTACCTCTCCAGTTGATGTCCCGCTTCCGCTTGCTATTCTTCTTTTCCTGCTTCCGTCAATGATGTTCGGTTTCCTTCTTTCTTCTAAAGTCATAGAATTAATAATTGCCTCTATCTTGTCCAGCATCGAATCATCCAAATTCAAATTTCTAAATATTTTGTTCTTATTCATTATTGGCATCATGGAAAAAACCTTTTCTATTGAGCCAATCTTTTTTACTTGCTTCAACTGACTAATAAAATCTTCAAAATTTAATTCACTCCTGTAAATCTTTTCTTCTATTTCCTCTGCTTTACGCTTATCGATGACTTTCTCAGCTTTTTCAACTAATGTTAGAATATCTCCCATTCCTAAAATTCTGGAAGCCATTCTATCAGGATAAAAAATGCCAAAATCCTCAATTTTTTCACCTGTTGATATGAACCTTACAGGCTTCTTTGTAGCATAATATGTAGATAGAACAGCGCCACCTCTTGCATCGCTGTCCAGTTTAGTTAAGATGATTCCATCATATTCAATTTTCAAATTAAATTGTGAAGCAATATTTACTGCATCTTGCCCTGTCATGGCATCAAGCACTAAAAAAATCTGATGCGGCTTAACTCTTTTACGGGTATTTACTAATTCATCCATCATAATCTTGTCAATGTGAAGCCTGCCTGCAGTATCAATTATAATTACATCGCTTCCTGACTTTCTAAAAGTTTTCACTCCATTGCATGAAATTGAGACAGGATCAGAATTTTCCTCAAAAAAAACATCTACATCTATTTTTTTTGCCATATCCCTTAACTGTGGCACCGCAGCAGGTCTATATATGTCTGAAGCTATAATTGAAACTTTCTTCTTGTATTCATTTTTAATAAGATTTGCCAATTTAACTACCGCTGTTGTCTTCCCGGAACCCTGCAGGCCAACCATCATTATAATGGTAGCTGTTTTTGGTGCAAAACTAATTTTACTGCTTCCGGTGGCACCCAGCATATTTATCAATTCTTCATTTACTATTTTAACAATCTGTTGAAACGGCGTTATGCTTTCAAGTATATTTCTGCCAACAGCCTTTTGCTTTACATTTTCTAAAAACTCTTTTACTACTTTAAAATTAACATCTGCCTCAAGCAAAGCTAATTTTATTTCTTTCAATGAGCTATCTAAGTCATCCTTACTTAATTTGCCCTTATTCCTAATTCTGTAAAACAAGTCTTCAAACTTTGAAGTTAAAAACTCAAACATCTGCATTGGCCTCTTTTCATATCATAAATTTAAACTCATGATAACATTGTTTCTGCAAATTTTTTAGAATCAAAATAGTGAATATCATCCAGCTTTTCTCCATTCGTTATCATCTTTATTGGTATGCCTAAATCATTTTTTATGGTAAGAACTATTCCGCCCTTTGAGGTACCGTCAGTTTTTGTAAGTATGATACCGGTTAAACCAAGGGCATTATTAAATGTCTCAGCCTGAAATTTTGCATTCTGCCCGGTTGTAGAATCTATTACCACTAAAATTTCATCCGGGTCCCTGTTTAGGTTCTTATTTACAACTCTTTTAATTTTTTTAAGTTCTTCCATTAAGTTATGTGAAGTCTGCATTCTGCCTGCAGTGTCAATTATTACTTTATCAAATTTCTTTGTTATTGCCTTTTTGATACTATCATAAACAACTGCTCCCGGATCAGAAAACCTCTGGTGATATACAAGCTCCAGTCCCAGCTTATCTGTGTAATGCTTGATTTGCTCTACGGCAGCTGCCCTGTAAGTATCTGCAGCTGCAATAAGTACCTTCTCACCACTATCGCAAAACAGCTTGGCCATTTTTGCTATAGCACTTGTTTTTCCTACACCATTTATGCCGACAATTAAAAATACAGATGGCGGTGTTTTAGAAGTGCTTAATATAGCTTTGTTTTTGCCATCTAAAATTTCCATAATCTGCTTTTTCAGCAGATCCTTGATAATCTCTATATCATCAATGCTCTCTCTGTACACATAATTTTTCACTTTACCTAAAATTCTTTTAGTCGTACTTGCACTAACATCATTCAATATTAATTGTTCTTCTAAACTATCCCAGAACTGAATATTGTTTTTTTTAAATTTATTCCATAAATAATTTAAGTTTTTAATTAACTTTTTCATTTCTTACTGTTAAACTTCTCGGCTATTATCTTTGAAATACTGTCAGATTGCATTGCTACACCATAAATAGTATCTGCGATTTCCATTGATTTCTTCTGGTGGGTTATCATTATTATTTGTTTATTTCCTGAAAACTTTTTCACAAGAGACAAAAATCTATTTAAATTTATGTCATCTAAAGATGCGTCTATCTCGTCAAATACATAAAAAGGCGAAGGCTTTGTGGAAAAGATTGAAAATAAAAATGCTATAGACACTAAAGTTTTTTCACCGCCAGAAAGAAGAGACAGCGGAACAAATTTACTGTTGCCGATATCCACCTTTAAGTCTACTCCTATGTTATTATCTCCCCCATTACTGTCACTAACGAGCTGTAACTCTCCTTCACCAACGGGGAATAAGGTTTTAAAGTAATATTTAAAATTTTTATTTATTGCTTCAAACCTTTCAATAAAATAGTCCTCAATCTCTTTGTTGATTTTAGTAATAAGCTCTTCCAAGCCTTTTTTACTTTCATCTAAATCCTGTTTTTGGGACCAGAGAAAATCAAATCTTTCTTTTATCTTGCTATATTCCAAAATAGCATTTGGGTTTACAATGCCAATTTTTTTTAACTCATTTTTTAATTTATTTACAATTGCGCTTGATTTTTTTATATCAGTAACTGGTTCATAATTTTTAAATGCAAAATCTACCGATATATTATACTCATCAACAATTCTTAAAGTTAAATCTTTAGTTTTTTCCTTTATCTGCTCTTTTCTTAAATTAATTTTATATAAATTGTTTTCTAAATTAGATTTAGACATATTTAGCTTATTTACATCAATTTCCAGCTCATTTATCCTGCTTAACTCTTCCTTAACAGAATTTTTCTTTTTTTCAAACTCCGGGTACAATCTCTTCTTAATTTCTTTTGAAATTACAAAAACTCTCTCTAAAATCCCGGATAGTTGTTCAGACCTGTCTAAATTTTCCTTGCAGAGAGATTTTATTTTGTCTTCCCTGTCTTTATTTGGTAAATTTTTGGTCTTGCTTTTATTAATGTTATTATTCACCCTGTATTTACCAACCATTTCTTTTAGTTCATTCAGTTCTTTCCTTATTAGATTTTCATCACCATCTATATCAAGCATGATGGCTTTATCAATGGCAGCAGTATTTATTTTTTCAAGGATCCTGTTAAATAATTTCTCTATTTTTTTTATCCTGTCTGAAAAAATTTGCACTACAGAAGAAAAGTTACCTTCACTCTTTCCTGTTAAGCTTTTTTCTATTCCTTCGTCTCTATAAAGTTTTAAATCAAACATATTGTATACAGTGCCAAACATTGTTCTCTGGCTTTTGACAAGTGCACTCATATTGTCAAGTGCGTTTTCATTAGACTTAAAATTCTCTAATTTTTCTTCCCAACAGTTAAATTCATCTTTTTTGCTGGAGATAAGTTTTTCATATTCTTTCTTTACTTTTATTGCGGATGATATTTTTTTTGAGACATCCTCAAGTTCATATTTGTATTTCCCATAAGCTTTATTTTCAAGGTCCCACTTATAATTCAAATCATTTATGTATGTTAAAAAAAGGGATATTTCTTCTTTCTTTAGTGCATTTGATACATCGTAATATCCCTGAGCTTTTTTAGCTTCTATTTTCAGCGGATCCATGATCCTTTTCACTTCTTGTACCAGATCACTTATTCTATTTATGTTCTCATTAATTTTTAGCAGTTTGCTCTTTGATTTGTCTCTTCTAATTTTATGTTTTGATATACCGATCAGTTCATCTACAATATTTTTTCTGTCCAGCGGTTTCAGAACAGCAATTTCACTAATCTGGCCTTGATTTATGATAACATGGAGCCCTTTTCCTATTCCGCTGTCAGAAATAATTTCCTGTATATCAAATAATCTGCAGGGAGAAGAGTTGATAAAGTATTCACTTCCACCTTTGGAATATACTCTCCTGGTAACTTTTACTTCCTGAAATTCTAACGGCAGCATCCTGTCTGAATTGTCAAACACTAATGAAACTTCTGCTATACCAAATTCCCCTTTTTTATTTCTAAAAATAATATCGCCCATAGATTCACCGCGAAGGGTTTTTGGGCTTTGTTCGCCAAGGACCCATGATACAGCATCTGCAATATTGCTTTTACCGCTGCCATTAGGACCGACAATTATGCAAATTCCCGGCTCAAAGACCAGCTTGCTTTTATTTGCAAAGGATTTAAAACCTCGAAGTGTCATACTTTTTAGATGCAATTTATACCTGCCTGTTTATTCTCTATACCTCTAAATCATATAGATTTTTTAAAGCATTTCTTGCTGCTTCCTGCTCTGACATTTTCTTGCTTTTGCTTTTGCCTCTTCCAATAATTTTGCCATTTAACACTGCTACAGAATAAAAATTTTTGCTATGGTCAGGGCCTTCTGACTTTTCTAATTTGTATTTAACCAATGTAGAATAATCTGATTGCACCGCTTCCTGCAGATAGGTTTTATAGTCAAAAATTTTAGGTTTTTCGATCCTATCCTCAATTTTACCTTCGTATCTTCCTAAAACCCACTCTTCAGTAAAATCAATGCCCTTATCGACATAGAGAGCACCAATAAATGCTTCAAATGCATCTGCTAAAATAGACTCCTTTCCCCTGCCCCCACAGGACTCTTCGTTTTCGCTCAGCAGTATCTGCTTGTCTATGCATATCTCCTTTGAAATTTTAGCAATAGTTCTTTTATCTATTAGGATTGATCTGGTTTTTGCCAGTCTGCCTTCAGAAAAGTACCCATACTTTTTATACAAATGTGAGGTAATAACAAAGGAAAGTACACTGTCTCCTAAAAACTCAAGCTGTTCGTTTCCTCTTGATTTTACATTTATCTGGCGGGCAAAAGACCTGTGTGTTAAACTCTGAATAAATATTTTTAAGCTATTGGCTTCAATTCCTAAACTACTTAACCACGCCCTTATCTTTTTTCTAAGTATTCCTTCTTCAACCATTGCACCAATTTTTTCAACCCGATATTAGTTAAAAATAAATTAAATTGCTAATTATAAACATTGATGATTATTTTTTTAGGCTGGCATCAATGTAATCCATAGCATCTTTTACGGTTACTATTTTCTCAGCTTCTTCATCGCTAATCTCAATATTGAATTTGTCTTCAAGCGACATGATTAATTCTACAAGATCAAGCGAATCTGCTCCTAAATCATCTATAAATTTACTTTCAGGTTTGATATCATCTTCATCAACACCAAGCACATCTACCAGTATTTCTTTAATTTTGTCAAAATTTTCCATTCTACCTCCCCCAAACTTTTATCACTTCTTAATCTTTTACTTCATTTTTAATTTTTTCTACTAAATTTGTCCTCACGCCGTCCTGAGCTACTTTTGCTGCATTAAAAATAGCCTTTGCTTTTGAGCTTCCATGAGAAATAATTACAATGCCATCAACTCCAAGAAGCTGGGCTCCTCCATATTCCTCATAGTCAAATTTTTTCTTCATGTTCAAAAAAGACTTTTTTAGCCCAAGAGCAGATAATTTTGTTAAAAAACTATGCGTAAGGACATTTTTTATTTCACTGAAAAATAAGCTTGCCATTCCCTCTATAGATTTTAGCAGTACATTGCCAACAAAGCCATCGCACACAACAACATCTGCTTTCCCGTTAAAAATATCTCTTCCCTCAATGTTGCCAATAAAATTTATATTTAAATCTTTTAACATCTGAAATGCCTCTATTGTCATCTTGCTTCCCTTTTTTTCCTCAGCCCCCACATTGATAAGGCCGATACCCGGGTTGCTTACACCTATTATATTCTCAGAATACACTTTGCCCATAATTGCAAATTGTTTTAGATATTGAGGCTTACAATCTACATTAGCACCTGCATCAATTAAAACCACTTTTTTTTCTGCCAGCGGCACCACTATAGCAATTGCCGGCCGTAAAATTCCTTCTATTCTCTTAATATTAAAAAGAGAGCACGCCATTACTGCCCCGGTATTTCCTGCTGACAAAAAAGCACCGCATTTATTCTCAGCTAACATCTGCGTTCCAATATATACAGACGACTGTTTTTTATTTTTAATTACTTCTGAAGGAGAATCATCCATTTTTATCTCTTGCGCACTGCTAACTATATCTATTCCTTCCAGGCTTGCACCGCTGCTTTCAGCTGCTTCTTTTATCTTTTTTTGATTTCCCACCAATATTATTTTTAGCCCCAAATTTGCTGAAGCGCAAGAAGCACCTTTAATAATTTCTTCGGGGGCAAAATCGCCACCCATAGCATCAACTATAATTGGACATCTGTTAAAGTTTTTATTCATTTTCTAAAAATACATTTGATATTTTATATCACATCTTTGCAATTTCCAGCAATTTGTCTATATCAATACATTCTCTAAGTACTTCAGTAATTTTATCTATCTTTTTAATTTCATGCAACCTGACATGCCCTATAATTTCTCCTACCTTTTCCACTGCTGTTAAAGTATCGTAATTTACCATTATTATTGGGGTTCCAAGTTCCTCTGCTCTTCCCAGAACCACACTGCTCGGTTGAAAATTCCCAGTTAGAATTAAACATTTTGTTGGAGTTTCCAAAGCTGCAAGCTGTACATCCGCCCTGTCACCACCAGTTATAACAGCCTTATCTGCTTTTCTTCTAAAAAATTTAAGTGCCTGTTCCTGCCCCATGGCACCCACCATAAATGTTTCTACCAATTCCTCTGCTTTGCTTTCAGCACAAATTATGCGTCCATCCAAAAGTTCAGCCAGCTCCTTTATGCTCACCGAGGATAACAACTTGCATGAAGCAATGCAGCCTGCTACTTCTATTTTTTCCCTTTTTAAAAATGGCAGTATTAACTCTTCTACATACTCAAGCTGGCTTTCTGGCACAAAGTTTATTATTACGCCAGCAAAGCAATCTTTTAAAAATTCTTTAGCATACAGTATCTGATCTACAACCTCCGGACTATATTTTATTATCAATATAGCTTTTGCTCCTAATCTCCTGCAAATATCGCGTGAATTCACTTTTAAAAAACATCCATCTTCTATGCTTTTTGCACCTTCCAAAATTACAATATCTTTTCCCGCTTTAATTTTTTTATAGGATTTATCGATAATATCAAGAAAATTTTTAGAAAAATCACTATTCCTCAAACCTTCCCTGTAATACTGTTGTGTTAAGACAATAGGGGATATATGTTCCAATTCATCTTCAGTTCCCAGGATATCTGAAATACACTTGGCATCTTCATCTGTAGTTAAACCGCTTACCCGCGTTGGGAGTGTCCCGAGAGGTTTCATATATCCTACCTTAAGCCCCATCTCTGCCAGCAATTTGCCGACACCAATGCACACTGAGCTTTTTCCAGAAAAAGGTTCGTTTGAAATAAAAAATAATGGTCTCATCTTAACCTCCTATTACAACTCTTATATCCCCGGCAATAGATCCTTTGCCTTCTTCTTTTACAAACAAAGGATTTATATCCATCTCTGTTATTTCCGGAAAGTCAGTTACAAGCTGCGACACCTTCAGCAATACTTCAATTATACTGTTTGTATCTGAAGGTTTTTCACCTCTTGCACCCTTTAATAAATTAATGGCCCTTATTTCTCCTATCATTTCTTTTGCATCTTCTCTGCTTATAGGAGCAATCCTGAAAGAAACATCTTTTAGGACTTCAACATATATCCCGCCTAATCCAAACATAATCATCGGTCCAAACTGAGGGTCCTTTGAAACTCCAATAATAGTTTCTTTTTTGGATTCTATCATTTCTTGTATCGAAATTCCTCTTATGTCAGCATCCGGCATATATTTTTTTACATTAAAAAGCATATCTTCAAAGCTATCTTCTAATTCCTTTTCGTCATTTATACCAACTTTTATTCCGCCTACATCAGTTTTATGTAAAATATCAGGTGAAACTATTTTTAAAACTAAAGGATACCCTATCTCTTTTGCAATTTCTTTTGCTTTTACTATGTCATTTGCCACCACAGCTTTTGGGATCATTATGTTGTAGGCTTCAAGAATTCCCCTTGCTTCCATCTCTCCAAGTTCCAGCCTGCCTTCGTTTCTACATTTTTCAAATATTTTCTTTACTTTGCCCACACCTCCAGTAAATTTTTGACTATGATTGGCTTCTTTTGTTATCCAATCATAATAATCCATCATTACCTTAATGCTTTCAACAGCTTCTTCCGGGACCTCAAAATTAGGAATTTGATTCCTATTTAAATAATCTATTGCTTCTTTTACCGCCAGCCCTCCCATAAAACAAGTAACTATCGGGATCTTTCTGGTATTATTATCTCTAAAAACTTCAACAATTGCTTCAGCAGTTTCGTATGACTCAGTCATTGACTGCGGTGTTAACAGTATCAATACCGCATCAACATTTTTGTCGTCCAGGACTATTTCTAACGTGCTCTTGTATCTGTCCGTTAAAGCATCGCCCAATACATCGACTGGATTATAAAAATTAGCTGCAGCCGGTAAAAATTTTTTTAATTTTTCAACTGTACTTTTTTCTAAGTTTGCCAGCGATATACCATTTTCTTCAAAAGCATCTGTTGCCATTATACCGGGCCCGCCCGCATTTGTTATTATTGCAACCTTTTTACCTTTAGGCAGGGGCTGGTTTGCCAGAGTATTTGCATAATTAAAAAGATCTTTTATGGTGGCAGCCCTAATTATTCCTGATTGTTTGAAAGCTGCATCGTAAGCTTTGGCTGATCCTGCAAGTGTCCCGGTATGGGATGAAACTGCTCTTGCACCAGCATTTGTATTGCCAGATTTTACTATTACAACCGGCTTCTTCTTTGAAGCCTCCTGGCATATATCCATAAATTTTCTGCCATTCTTGACACCTTCCAGATATGCAGTAATGACTTTGCATCTATCATCGTCTGCCATGTACTGAATCAGGTCATTTTCAGAAACATCTGCCTTGTTTCCCATTGATACAAACTTGGATATGCCAAGACCCACAAATTTAGCTTTATCAAGCGCGGCAGTTCCCAGTGCTCCTGATTGTGAAATAAAGCTAACACTGCCTTCGTCGGGCAGTGTTGGGAAAAAGGTAGCATTAAACATACAATTTGTATCAATTACTCCCAGACAATTAGGCCCAATTATTCTAATGCCATATTCTCTTGCCTTTTCCGCAACCTTAGTTTCCAGCAACGCACCTTCAGGTCCAGTTTCCTTAAAACCTGCAGTAATAATTACAGCTGCTTTTACATTTTTTTTCGCACATTGATCCAGCAGTTGTAAAACAAATTTATTTGGAATAACTATTACCACCAGATCAATATCCTGGGGTATTTCTAAGATAGATTTATAGCACTTCCTGTTAAATATCTCATCTGTTTTAGGATTTATTGGAAATACCTTACCCTTGTATCCGCCACTTATTATACTATCTAATACAGTATACCCAACTTTTTCCTTATTTCTTGATGCCCCAATAACTGCCACGGAGCTGGGACAAAAAAAACTTTCTATGCTCATTTACAAATAACCCCCTGTTTGTTAAACGTAACTAATTTTATTTACTCTTTTCTTTTTTTTCTTTTGCCTTTCCTTTTTCGCTTATAACTTCTCTGTTGTTATAGTATCCGCAGCTAGGACAAATCCTATGAGCAATTTTCTTGCTATGGCACTGCGTACATTCTACAATGTTTATTGCCTTTAACTTATCATGAGTTCTTCGCTTATCTCTTTTTGATCTTGATGTTTTTTTCTTTGGAACCGCCAATACAGCCAACCTCCTTACATGACATACTAAATATGCTGCCATAAACTTGTTATTAAAAAACTAAACAGCTTAATATAACATAAACTCTGTTTTTTATTCAATACCATAGCACAATATAATTTAACCAAACATACAATTAATTATTAAAAATGAGAAAAATAAAAATATTTCTTATCTGCTTTTCGAAGTTAGTGTAGTCTTAAGTTGTTCCCTTCCCTTTTCAACTGCGGAAATTAACCTATGCAATACTGCTTCAAGGCTGGCTAATTTTTCATCAGCGTAATCTTCCGATTCAAGTCTTATGGTTCTTGCTTTTGCCTCTGCCATTGACATTATCTCTTCAGATTTTTTGCTGGCTTCCTTTAATACCTCAGTCTCACTTACAAGAATCTCTGCTTTTCCTTCCGCTTCTTTTATTATACTCTCCGATTGTCTCTTCGCTTCTTCAATCATGCCTTCTCTTTCTTTTACTATCCACCTTGCCTGTTTAAATTCATCAGGCAGCATGCTTCTCAACTCATCCAACATCTCGTACAGCTCATTTTCATTTATCATTACATTTGACGTAAATGGGACTCTTTTACTTTTTTCTATTAATTTCTCGATTCTGTCTATAATTTCTAATGCATCCATATTATTTCTCCATATATTTCTAATTTTCAATTAAAAAATTTTTTTTCAAAACTTTCTATGATGTCTGATTCTATCTCTTTCGGAACTAGTCCGCTTATGCAGCCTTTCAGCTTTGCGACTTCTTTAACTGCGCTGGAGCTAAGATATGCAAATTTGGGATTTGTTACTAAAAACATTGTTTCAAGTTCAGGATTTAATTTTTTATTGATTTGCGCCATTTGAAATTCATATTCAAAATCTGAAATGGCCCTAAGCCCCTTTACTATAACACCGGCACCGTTCTCCTTTGCAACATCAACCAGCAAGCCGCTAAATGAAATAACTTCAACATTCTTTACGCCTGCCAGCACCTTTTTTACAAAGTTAAGCCGCCTGTCCACCGAATACAAAGTTTTTTTTCTGATGTTATTTGAAACAGCCACTATAACTTTGTCGAAAACCTTTGAGCACCTTAAGACAACATCCTTATGTCCCTCTGTTATAGGATCATATGTTCCAGGGCATAATGCTATTTTTTTCATATTTGCAAATATATATTATGTCAGTTACTAATTTTCAAGCGGCGTCATATAGCTTACTATTTTATCTCCAAAAAAAGTTTTCTTTAGTACCTTAAGAGTTTTTATCTCATCACTAACATCTTTTTTAAAGAAATATTCATAAATTATTATAGTATCACTTTTAGTAACTTTTTTGCCAGCTAAAACTTTAAATACATCCCTCATTATATTACTATCTATTTTGTATGGCGGATCAACAAATACTATGTCAAATTTTAATTCATCAAATCTCCGGATAAATCTTAATACATCTTTTCTTATTATTTTATACTTATTTTCTATATTTTTTAAGCTTGATGTATTGTGCTCTATAAGCTTAATTGCTTTAATATTTTTATCAACAAAATAAGCCAGGCTACATCCCCTGCTTAGAGATTCTATCCCAAGCGAGCCTGTTCCTGAAAATAAATCCAGCACTTTTGCATCTATTATGCTCGCCCCTAAAACATTAAAAATACTTTCCTTCACGGAATCCAGAGTAGGCCTTATTCTAAGATCTGATGGAGGTTTTAATTTTTTTCCTTTAAATTTACCAGATATAATTCTAATGATTTATCACCA
>CAYMPQ010000039.1:0-15929 GCA_964392345.1 uncultured Actinomycetota bacterium | reverse complement strand
GTACTTATAGGCTTGAAGATAGAATAAAATGCTACTGGAATGAGATAAAATAGTACTGTAACTAAATATCAAAAAACTTATTTCATTAATATCGTCTTATATGAATGATACATTCTTCCTGATAGCTACTGCAACTAAAATTGCGCTGATTATTCCAGCAATCACCATAACAAGAGCATACTCAAGGGTTGATTGACCATTCTGGCACCAAAATTTTATTTTGTTTCTCACTTTTAAAAACTTTATTTCCTTCACCTCCTTTCACCTTAAATATCAGAATAACTTAACAGCATCACCTCCTTTCAAAACGATCCATAAAACATAATATGCTTAAGAAAGTAGAAAGTTTCCCCCAACCAGGGATATAAGCGGACCGCACACAAGTATTACAAAAGATGGAAGTATCAGGAAGACCAGCGGGAACAGCATTGCTGTAGCTATTTTTCTGGACTTTCTCTCTAAATTCTGGGAAATCTCAAATTTTATGTAATTTGACTTCTGTTTTAAAACTTCACTGATAGGGGAACCGTATCTTTCTGCCTGCATCAGCAGGAAAACTAAATTTTTAAAGTCTTCTGTGTTATTCCTATCCAGCACATTTTTGTATGCTTGCAACTTTCCTTTGCCAAGGTCGACATCCCTTAAGAACTTTGATAGCTCCCGGCAAACAATACCGTCATACTTTTCAACAACAATTTTTATTGCATTATAAATATTCTGCCCTGATAAAGTTGCTATATAGAGCAAGTCAACAATATATGGAATGTCATCATTTATTTCTTTAAATCTTTTCCCTCTATATCTTTTTATCAATAAATCCGGCACAAAGTAGCCTGTTAGCCCAAATACCAAACCCAAAATAATTGAAACTGGAAAACTGCTGCCGGCAAAACAACCTGCTATCATAAACAAGGCTAATAAAATTATTTTATAGCCAATAAAGGACCCAAGCGTTATACCCAGGTCTTTTCCGTTAGCCAGCGTATCTAAAATTTCACGGTATCTTTTCCTGCTTTCAGGCCCGTACATGCTTTCTACACTGCAGCCAGTCCTGCCTGCTGCTAAATTTATCTTTGCTAAAAATTTTTTACTAAAACTTTTTCTACTACGCGCCCGCCTGTTTTCTGCTTTATAACTAAAATTGCTTCTTTTAGCCTGGAAAAATAAGCCAGAACAAAAAAATATATAACATGCAAATATTATGATATATGTGCCCATAAAATTAATCTCACTGTTTTATGATGTTTTTGATTGCTAAAATTCCTACTATCTCAAAACATCCGCCTGCTAAAACCAGGATTGTTCCAAAGCCAGTTGAAAAAAATGCTCTCAGTGAATCTCCTGCAAAAAGAAATAATGAAATCAAAACTAAAATTGGAAAAAAAGAAATAATGTTTCCTGAGTATCTGCTCTGTAGTGTCATAGTATTTATTTGAGATTTAAATTTCAGGCTATGCTGGAGTGTACCGGCAACACGGCCCAATATAAATATTAAATCTCCTCCAATTTTATTATTTATCTCTAAGGCACTTACCAAAAGATTAACTTCCTTGCTCTTGCAGTTTTTTGAAAAATTATCCAAAGCACAATCTAACGTGAAATTAAGTTCCAGCTCCTGCACTAATTCATTTAAATAAATCCTAAGCGGATCTTTAGCCAAATCAGTGGAATCCTTAAGTATATTTCTCACAGTTCTGCCCGCCTTCAGCATCACCATCATATTATTTATAAACTCAATCAACTGCCTGTGCAGAAGATTTTTTCTTTTATTCTTAAAACTCTCGAGCTCACTTGCAATAAAAATAGTCAGGCATATGCTGATAAACACACTCAAAACAAAATTCCTGAATAATAAATAAAACAAAAGGCTCAGGATTACACATATTGCTGCAGAAAATATTTTTTTACTCTTACCGCTGCAGCAGCTGTATCTTCCGCATATGGTCTTCCAGAAATTATCACTTTTGCTGTTTTTATTGTTCGCAAATACTAAATTTAAACCTGAGCCACCTTCAAAAATCATCATCCCAAATCCGCAGATACTTGCTGCTATTGTAAAAATAGTTAAAATTGATATTAAAATATTATCCAAGTTCACCATCCTTAAAATTAAGATCAAAACCTGCATTTTTGATCTTTGTAATAAAAGTAGGTTTATAACCGGTAAAAATGAGGTTGTCATTAATTTCATAGCCATTGCCTGAACTCAGGCTTTTGTTTTTAATGTTAAAAATATCTCTAACTTCTAAAATAGCATTGCTGCCCATGGATTTACTTCCATTAGCTATCTCGCTTATCCCGGACAACAATCTTCTCCCGTTTGTTAATCTTTTAAGATGTATAATCATATCTACCGAAGATGCTATCATCCTCCTCGCAGAATCAGGGTTCAAGTTCAGCCCTGCCATCAAAAGCATCGTTTCCAATCTTGAGATTAAGTCTGTTGGTGAATTGGCATGAACTGTAGCCATTGACCCGCTGTGGCCGGTATTCATTGCCTGAAGAACATCCACCGCTTCTGCTCCTCTTATTTCACCAACTATAATTCTATCCGGCCTCATTCTTAACGAATTTCTAACAAGGTCCCTAATTGTTATTTCTCCCTTGCCTTCTATGTTCGGAGGCCTGCTTTCCAGTTTTACTACATGCTGCAAATTTAAGTTTAGCTCCAGCGTATCTTCAATTGTTATAATTCTTTCTCCAGCTGGTATAAAGTTAGAAATAACATTAAGAAAAGTTGTCTTCCCCGTTGAAGTTGCGCCTGACACAATAATATTAAGTTTAGCCTGCACACATAGCCTGATAAAATCTGAAACTTTCCTGCTTAAGGTTCCCATTCTCTCAAGACTTTCCATATCTATTATTTTTTTCCTGAATTTCCTTATTGTAACCACCATATCATTTAAGGATACTGGACTAAGAACAACATTTATCCTTGAGCCGTCATCCAGCCTGGCGTCGGCCATTGGAGAACTTTCATCTACCCTGAGCCCAAGCGGGCTTAATATTTTTTCAACTAAATTTTTAATGTAGGAATTGCTTTTAAACTTAACTTTTGTTTTTTTAATTATTCCATTTTCCTCTATATAAACTTCATCATAATTGTTAATCATAATCTCAGTTACTTCGTCATTGTCCATTAAATAACTTACAGGGCCAAACCCAAAGCTGTCCTCACATATTTCTCTTATAAGTCCTGCAACTTCTCTTTCGCTAATTATTATTTTTTCTTTATCTATTATTTCTCTTATGTATTTGTCCACTATCTCAAGTTTTCGTGCAGAATTTAGAGTTTTTACGTCACAAAGCTCAAATTTTTTTGCTATTTTTCTGCTGAAATAATTTGAAAAAGAATGATTTTTTCTTTTAGGCTCCATAATTTAAGTCCTCATAAACCCTTTCTGAAAGATCGGCAATGCTTCTTATTATCCGAAGATTGTAGTTGAAAATAGGAAAAGGCCCTTTATTTAAAAACAAGAGTTCTATGTCCCTGTCATAGGGAATAAAAGCTTTTACAGGGTAATTTAAAATACTGCTTAGCCTGGACGGTGAGATAGAAGGCTTTATGTTAAATTTATTAATTACAACATCCAGGCTATAGGAAAAGTCATCGCAGCAAATACTGTCTGCCAATAAATTTAGATTGCTTACCGAAATAAAGTCAGCCAGTGAAACAATAATAAATTTATCTACGTATTCAATAAGATCTAACTCGTTATGCACCAGCAGATGATATGGGAAATCTATGCAGATAATGTCAAAATTATTCCCTAAAACATCCAGGAGAACTTCTAAGTTTTTGCCGCAAAAAATTTTATTCTTTTCAATCTTAAGAGAAGGAAGTATCAAGTTCAGACTGCTGTCAAAATTTACAACTAATCTTCTTAAAATAGATGTGTCCAGCTCGCTAACAATATCTTCAATGTCTCCCAAGTCTCTAACATCTTTGCCTTCTATGTTAAAAATAATTCTGCTATCTTTTTTGCCAATATTTAAATCCAAAAGCAGCACATTTTTATTTGTTTTCCTCGCAAGATAAGCTGAAACACAACTGGCAGCAAAGCTGCATCCGCATCCGCCCTTGCTTCCAGAAAATAGTATTATTTTAGATTCATTTTTTTCTAATCTTGTCATAACATTCCTTTGATTTTAAGTTTATTTATCTGCTAATACCCGGCATCCCTACTATGGGAGCATATGGATAAATTCAGTACGCCTCTTTCCAATGCTAAAAATATTATTTCAACTTCGCTGGGCTCCAGGTAAAAAGTCATTATTATAAAACTGTTAAGACTACCGCTGCGGAAATCCTCTTCAATTGGCATGCCCGATAAAAAACTACCGCTACCTCCCATGGAATCAGATGCACTGCTGCCAAAGTTACTTTCAGCCAGAACTACTTCTTTACCGGACAGAATAGTATCTGACTTAAGCTCGCCTCCTGAGCATTCATAGTAAGTTGATATTATGTCCACTCTGTCACCCACTCTTAACAGTGGGCTATCTCCAAAATAATTTATGGGTATACTTACCGCCCTCAAATTTTTGGGAATATAAGAAGAAAATTTAAGATTTGAACTCTGACTTAGTGCCGCCCCTTCAACTTTGTCTGCAAAAATAATTTCTCCTTTTAGGATGTCACTGCCAACTTTTTTCCCTAATATTTGATCCTTGTCCAGCACAAATTTTTCACTAAAAATGCATTCGGGCAATTTTTGCTTTTCCAGCAAATCTTCTGATATTTCCTCTCCCTTCCTGATATCAACTTTGGCAATATATATTTCCCTGTACTGTGTGTCCTCAGGAATTTTTGACTTTAGACTGCTTACGTACCAATAAATAAAAAATCCTCCCAGGACAGAAACTAAAATAAAGATAATGCTGAATATTTTTTGCCTTAAAATTAAATTTATTCTATTCATTTCAATTAACAGCCATAACTTAATTTAATAAACGATATCCAGAGTAGAAAATAAAAACTACTTATTGAACATAAACATAATAACACTAATGTGTATTTATGTAAATAGGGGAATTAAAAAAATATTGCCGCTTCTTTTGTGCTGATTCCCGTGGCACTGAAGTTGCTTTTACTGTCGAAGAAGATTTAAAAATTGAAGAACTTATTCAGGTTTATCCTAATCTTGTTGCCTTAGAAATCCACCCTCATTACCCATGACATAGAGAAGAGAGAAATAATTAAGATGAAAAGATTAAATTTACTCCACTCTGGAAATAGCTATTTTTTGTAACTCATAGACCGTGGATTCAATTCCAGAACATTTATCAATATTTATTATATCAACGACTCTTTAATACCTTTTTTATACCCACTGCGAAACTCTCGACTTCCCGCAATCCATCTTCAAAGCTGCCTGCCTCCAGCAGCAAAGACAGTATTTTGCTTCCCATTATAATTCCATCACAATATTTCTTAATATTGTTTACCTGTTGTTTGTTGGAAAGGCCAAATCCCAGTGCCAGCGGCATATCTGTTATTTCTCTCAGCCTTATTAGAAAATCCTTTACTTCGCTGCCTATCTTATTTCTAACACCTGTAACCCCTTTTACTGATACGCAATAAATAAATCCGCTGCCCATGCCTGCAATTTTAGACAGCCTTTGCCTGCTTGACGTAAGAGAAGCAAGCATCACATTATCAATACAATTTTCATTAAATAAGGGTTTGTAATTATAAAATTCCTCAAGAGGCAGATCGGGGATTATAAGTCCGTCTACCCCCGCTTCCGCTGCTCTTGATAAAAATCTTTCAACACCATACCTGTAGACAGCATTAAAATAAGTCAGAATAACTATAGGTATATTACTCTCTTTTCTGATAGTAGAAACTGAGTTTAAAACTATATCTGTGTTTATTCCGTTTTCAAGCGCAATTTTGGAAGTGGCCTGGATTATTGGACCATCAGCCAGTGGATCTGAAAATGGGATCCCAATTTCTATAATATCGGCTCCGCTTTTTTCTAAAGCATGGGCCAATTTAAAATAGCTCTCCATATCTGGATATCCGCAGGTAATAAAGGGTATAAAAGCTTTTTCGTTTCTCTGCCTTAACTTTTTATAAACTTTGCAAATTCTGCTCTCAGTAATCTTTTCTGCTTTATTTATATTCTTCATTTATATTTTCCTTTATACTTTTAAATGCTAAAAAATTACATTAAAATTTAATTTTATTTATTTTCCAGTAATTTATAAACTGTGTCCATATCCTTGTCTCCCCTCCCGGAGAGATTAACAACAATAATATTGTTCTTGTCTAATTTAGGTGCAATTTTAGCTGCGTACGCTATTGCGTGAGCACTTTCCAAAGCTGGAACTATGCCTTCGCATTCTGATAGCACCTTAAATGCTTCTAAAGCTTCCACATCCTGTATATATTCATATTTTACCTTTCCTTTATCCTTTAAGTAAGCATGCTCGGGTCCTACTCCCGGATAGTCCAGCCCAGCAGATATGGAGTAAGCTTCTTTTATCTGGCCATACTTATCCTGAAGAACATAACTAAAAGAACCATGAAGAATTCCCTTGTCTCCAAATGACAGAGAAGCCCCATGTTTTTGAGTTTCTATGCCTTTTCCTCCTGCCTCCACTCCTACAAGGTTAACAGAATCGGAATTTTTTAAAAAAGGATAAAATATTCCAATAGAATTGCTGCCTCCCCCAACGCAGGCTATAATATAATCAGGAAGTTTTCCCTCTGCATCTATTATTTGCTTTTTAGTTTCTTTTCCAATCACAACCTGGAAATCCCTTACCATGGTAGGATAAGGATGCGGCCCAACTACTGAACCCGGAACATAATAAGTGTCATCAACATGAGATACCCAGTAGCGAATTGCCTCATTTACAGCATCTTTCAAAGTTCTGCTGCCGGAAGTTACTTCTATCACTTCTGCTCCCAAAAGTTTCATTCTAAACACATTAGAAGACTGCCTTTTTGTATCTTCACTTCCCATAAAGACTTTACAATTTAAATTAAAAAGAGCTGCTGCTGCGGCAGTTGCAACTCCGTGCTGGCCTGCCCCGGTCTCAGCAATCACATTTTTCTTCCCCATCCTTTTAGCAAGCAGTGCCTGCCCAATAGTATTATTTATCTTGTGGGCGCCAAGATGGCACAGGTCTTCCCTTTTTAAGTAAATTTTTGCCTTCCCCAAATATTTTGAAAGCCTGCTGGCAAAATACAAAGGAGTCGGCCTTCCAACATAATTTTTTAAATAATATGAAAGTTCTCTTTTAAAATTTTCATCCCTTTTAAATTTGAGATAATTTTTTTCCAATTCAGCCAAAGCTCCGATCAGTATCTCAGGTACGTATTTCCCGCCGTATATTCCAAAATACCCTCCATGCCTCTTATCGCAGCGCAGGCTATTTCCTTCTCTGTCCATATTTTTCCTGCTTTTCTTATTTTCCATCAATGTCCCCCCTTATTTTTCCACCCTGACTTGCTCTTACAGTTTCAATAAATTTTTTTACTTTTTCTAAATCTTTCTTTCCCGGATAAATCTCCAGCCTGGATGACGCGTCCACACCAAATGGTTTTACCAGGTTTATTGCCTGTCTTACGTTTTCTGAATTTAAGCCGCCTGATAAAATAATTGGAAGCTCCAAACCCCAATCCTTTGTAATATCCCATTTAAAAGATTTCCCCGTACCGCCGTATAGCTCCTTTTTAAAAGTATCCACTAAGAAAAAGTCTGCCAGTCCTTTTAAACTTTGTATTTTTCTGAAGATACCTTCTGCAAGCCCTGCATCATCTTTAATCCTTACTGTTTTTATAATTTTAATACCTTTGCTTAACATTATCTTAATTTTTCTTATGTACTCGATATCCTCGTCTCCAGAAAGCTGGATATAGTCCAGGGCAAGTTCATCTGCGGCATCTAAAACCCTGTTTGCCTCTTCGTTTACAAATACCCCTACTATTGAAACTTTATTTTTAGCTGCAATCTCTTCACTTCTTAAAACATGCATAACCTTTTTTGCCTTACGCACATCCACTCTTCTTGGACTATCAGTAGACAAAATAAATCCCAGAGCATCTGCCCCTAAGTTTGATATACCCACTGCATCCGCTTCATTTGTAATCCCGCATATTTTTATCCACATCACGTAACACCTTTCTCTTTCCCAAGCTCCGCCTCTAATTTATTTAATGCAGCATCAAGATTTGCGCTCTTCATAAAATAGGTGCCGATTAAAAAAGTATTTATGCCTTTGTTAAATAGCTCCTTAATATATTCTGCGCCGCTAATTCCGCTTTCGCATACAATTGCCTTATCCTTTATGCCCTTTTTATGTGCATATTCTAAAATACGCAGAGCAGTGCCTGTATCAACTTTCATACTTCTTAAATCCCTGTTATTTATGCCGATAAAGCCTGCTCCTATGTCAACTGCCCTGTCCAGTTCTTCCTCACTGTGGATCTCAACTAATACATCCAGCTCCAAACTTTTACCCGCATTGTAAAGTTTTTTTAATTTTTTATGCCCCAGGATAGAACTAATAAGTAAAATGCAATCTGCGCCTAAAACTGCACTTTCATATACCTGATACTCATTAAAAATAAAATCTTTTCGCAAAATTGGTAAATCTGATACTTTTTTAACCCTTTTTATGTATTCCGGACTTCCCTTAAAATAGGCATGCTCGGTAACGACTGAAATACCCCTTATAAAGCTTTTATGCCTGGTGTAAAGTAGGGCTACCCTTTCAATATCCATTGATTCATTAATTGTTCCAAGCGATGGAGATGCTTTTTTAATCTCTGCAATCACATTTATCTTATTATTAAAAATATTTTTAATAAGTCTGCCTTTATTTCCATGCTTCCTTTCTAAAAAAATTTCCTCTTTGTTTAAATTTTTATGCAGACCTTTTATTTCTTCCTTTTTACCAATCAATATTTTTTTTAAATATTCCAATATTTACCCCTTTTCTTGCAATATTTTACTGCTGCAGCTCTCAAAATTCTATAACCTTCCTTACGAGCTATACTTACTTGTAAATTCAATCAACTTGTTTAATTTATCCAGAGCCTTTCCGCTATTAATTGAGCTGGCTGCCATATCAATACCGCTGGAAAGACTGCCGGCCTTCCCACCAGCTACTATGGCTGCAGCAGCGTTCAGGACGGCACAGTCCCTTCTGGCACCATTTTCCTTGCCGGCAAGGATACTGGTTAAAATCCTTGCATTTTCTTTTGCATCCCCGCCTTTTAGCTCTTCCATGCTGCATTTTTTAAAGCCCAGCTCTTCAGGATTAATAACATATCTTTTAACATTGCCGTCGTTTAGCTCTGCAATAAGACTGTTGCCAGAAACAGACAGCTCATCCATTGATTCCAGCCCATAAACTACAAATGCCCGTCTTACTCCTATATTTTTTAATGAATAAATCATAATATCTATTAGTTTATCGTCAAAAACTCCCAAAACCCGTCCATCCGCCATGGCTGGATTAGTAATCGGCCCCAAGATATTAAAAACAGTGCTAATGCCCATATCTTTTCTTGCTTTTGCCACGTGTTTCATGGCAATATGCGCCTTAGGAGCAAAAATAAACCCTATCCCTATATCATCAATACATTTTTCAACACTGCCGCACTCAAGATTTATGTTTACTCCAAGCGCTTCCAGTACATCCGCACTGCCGCTTTTACTGGAAACACTCCTGTTGCCGTGCTTTGCTACCACCGCTCCGGCTCCAGCTGCTATGAAGGCAGCTGTGGTAGAAATATTAAATGTACCTTTTTTATCTCCTCCAGTGCCGCATGTGTCAACTACATTTTTATGCCTTGTTTTTATCTTATTAGCTTTTTCCAGCATAGCCATGGAAAAACCACTTATCTCATCAATGCTCTCCCCTTTCATTTTTAAAGCAGTGAGAAAAGCCGCAATCTGGCAGTCATTTGCTCTGCCGTCCATGATAAATTTCATGGTCTTATGTGCCTCGTCTTGAGTTAAGTTCTCGCCTTTAATTATTTTTTCTAACATTGCCTTCATCATATTAATCACCTCACAAAATTTTATTTAAAAATATTTATAATTTTTATATCCCTGCAACCAGCGTTTTAAGTTTTGCCATTGCCAATAGTATTCCCGGCTACTCTTATAGCCTTAAAAAGAGCGCTTGCCTTATTTACAGTTTCATTCCATTCATTTTCAGGTATTGAATCATAAACAATCCCTGCCCCAGCCTGGATATATGCCCTGCCACCCTTTACCAGTGCAGTCCTTATGGTAATGCAGCTATCAAGACTCCCATCATAACCAAAATAACCAACTACACCGCCGTATGGGCCCCTGCAGTCAGGTTCAAGTTCGCTTATAATCTGCATAGCTCTTATCTTTGGAGCACCCGATAATGTCCCTGCCGGAAATGCGCTCCTGAGCGCATCGTACACAGTTTTGTTTTTATCCAATATTCCTTCCACCTCAGATACCAGATGCATAACATGAGAATATTTTTCTACACTCATGTATTTTTTAACCTTTACGCTTCCATACCTGCACACCCTTCCCAGATCATTTCGTGAGAGATCAACCAGCATATTATGCTCTGCTCTTTCCTTTTCATCATTTAGCAAATCATCTGCAAGACGCATGTCTTCCACTGAAGTTTTTCCTCTTTTTCTGGTTCCGGCTATGGGACGCGTTAAAACCTTCCTGCCATTAATTTTGACCAGAGGCTCAGGGGATGAGCCTATAATTTCAAAATCTCCAAAATTCATATAGTACATATAGGGAGACGGATTTATTGTTCTTAACCCTCTGTAAATATTAAAAGAATTTGAAAAGTTATCAGTTGAAAATCTCTGCGATAACACGATCTGAAAAGCTTCCCCGCAGGTAATATATTTTTTGGCTTTTTCTACCGCTTCTAAAAAACTTTCTTTAGTAAAATTAGACTCTGAGCTGAAATCCTGGTCACAACCACTTAAATTATCGTCTGAGATAAAAAAGTTGCTGCCTATGTTTTCCATATTATTTTTTTGACCCTCGCATATTTTTCTCTGTATGCTCTCAATTTTTTCAATAGACTGCGCGTATGCATCTTCAGGAGAAAGGTTTTCGTCAATTTTAACAGTTGAAATTATTTTCATCCGGTTCAGCATGTGATCAAAAACTATCATGGAATCTGTCAGGTAGAGCATCATTTCCGGAAAAGAAGATTTCTTTCCGGGTAGTTGGACATTCTCAAAATACTTTATCAGGTCATAGCCTAAATATCCTACTGCACCTCCAGTAAAATGGTTCAGCTCCGGGTTTTTGTATAAGCGATAGCCGCTCATAACCTTTTCTAACTCCTCAAGCGGCTTTTTTGTCTTAACTTCAATTTTCTTTTTGCAGCCGCACTCCATGGTAAATGTTCCATCATTAAAACTTATCAAAGCCCTGCAGCCTATTCCAATAAAAGAATAGCGTGACAGACTGATTGCACCTTCTATGCTTTCAAGCAAGAACCCATTCCCCCCTGGTCCTCCAGCTTTCATAAATATAGAAGAAGGTGTTTCGGTATCAACAATATATTCTCCATAGACAGGTATCAAATTGTAGCTTTTTGCTTTTATTAAATATTCTTTTTTAGAAGGATAATACATAACTTGTGCCTCTCCTTAATTATCAAATAAAAAAGAGTATCTCCAAACAGGTTTTTTCTCATTTTGGTTTAGCCAGTTTGGAAATACTCTTTAACTTCTTAAAGTAAAATCCATATCCTTAAAATACAACGGAAAATTTATTACAAAAAATAATTTGAAACTCCAATAAAACCATAAGGAAAATTAATATAAGGTGACTTTCAAATTTTAGTATCTAGAAAAAACAAATTAAATGAAGCAATACTAAATACTGGCTAACCTAATATTTTATTAGCTGCGCCAGCAGGTATTGTCTTTGAGCCAAAGGATCATGCTGATTAGCTTTTTGTTGAACTGAAGGTTACCCTTCTCAACCTGCTTAAATATATCTAAATTATTTAAATAGTTATCTTTCATGTCTTACATCAACCCTGCGTGTTTATTACAATTTTAACTTTTAATGTTTGATTATATTATCACAATAAGCTATAAAGTCAATTAGCCGATAGGAATCTTGTTGTTGTATGGGCACATATTGCAAAAATGGCATTTCTACTTTGCTAAGAAGCGGACATTTTAGCTATTGCTGCGGCAACAGTTGAAAATAATATTTGCTTTATTGGCATAAAATATTATAATTTACTTTGTTCGATATTAAGATTAGAAAAAAACAAAGTAATAGGGAAAGGGTTTTTTAAGTGAACAAAAGGTTATATGTTGGAAATTTGAGCTATGATACTACAGAAAAGGATCTGAGTGATTTATTCTCACAGGTTGGAAGTGTTACATTTACTAAAATAATTAATAATCCAGACGGTAAATCCAAAGGGTTTGGATTTGTAGAAATGTCTACAGAAGAAGAAGCACAGGCAGCTGTCGAAAAATTTGATCAGTATGATATGCAGGGTAGAACAATAAAGGTAAATGAGGCTAATCCTCAAAGAACTACCGGATTTACAGGTAGCACCGGCTCAGGTTACCGCGACAGACCGCGAAGTGGTGACAGACAAAGTTATGGCAGCAGAGATAATTATAAGAAAAAATACTCCTCTGATAGCGACTACGCAAAAAGTGATCTGAACTTAAAATTAAGAAAATTAAGAAAAGATTTAAAAGACAAAATAAAGAAAGACAAGTGACGAATAAACACAGACACGGGATATGCTCTTGCGTGTTTACCTTTTAAATAATTCAGTTTACAAATAATACTAAATCGTTAACTTTTAAAGATGCGTGCTTTATTGTCTTGGACCTTACCTCTAAAACTTTGGAAGCATTTTTTATAAGCGGGGTTACCCTGAAAGGCTTTATGTCCTGGAAAATGGCAAGAACCATGTTGTCTCCATTTAAATATACTGCATCTATCCTATATCTCATTCCAAAGGTATGAATACTCCTGCAATTTTCAATTAACAGGCCTTCCCCATTCTTCAGTCTTTTCTTAAAAATTAGTCCAAACAACTTATCAAAAAAATTACCTGCAACCATTACATTATTTAAAACCAATTCATTTCTTCCTTTATTCTTCCAAGTGCAAGCTTTAAATAATTTCATCGCATCTTTGCAAATCTCCTCTAACAAATTTTAGAAACTGCATCATATATTTTTTTATATTTACCAAAACCCTCCAGATATTTTTGTCTGATATTTTCATCCGGGTAAAACTGCTTGTCCACCTTAACAAAATTTGATATAGCTTCAGAAATATTGAATTTTCCAGTACCGCTGCCTGCCAGAACCATAGTAGCAAGACATCCTGCTTCAGTTATTTTCATCCGCTTTATAGGCTTATTTACAACAGAAGACTTCAGCTGCAGCCAATAATCTGACTTTGCCCCGCCGCCTACGGAGCGAAGCTCTTTTATTTTAATTCCAGATTTTTCTGCAAGTTCAATATTAAATGCAATTTCATATACCAGCCCTTCAACCAGTGCCTTAAAAATATCTTTCTTTTTTGTTGATAAATTCAACCCAATCATTGTGCCCTTTGCAACCGGGTCATGGTATGGCGTTCCAGTAGCTGAAAAATAAGGCAGGACATAAATGCCTGACGGCTCAAAGGTAAGCTCTGAAAAGAAATAGTCATAAATATTAATTTTCTTCTTCTCTGCTTCTCTTTTTTCTTCTGTGCCAAGAACATCCCTGTACCACTTCAGCACACTCCCAGCAGTTAAATTGTATGCAAAGCTTGCATATTGGCCATCAATTACATGGGCGCGGGTTGAGAAATCATTTTCAAACATAGCATCGCTAATAATTAATTCATCAAGCACCGTGGTTACGCATTCTACGGTACCCACACCATCACAAGCTATCCCGCCTGATATTGCCCCAACACCAAGGGCGGCACATTGCTGATCGTGGCCTCCGGTCACTATAGAAACCTTTCCCTTAAATCCAAGACTTTCTGCTATATCATCCCTTATATATCCTATTTCTACACCTGACGGGCATGGCTCTGAAAATAAATTTTCATCCATATCAAACTCATTTAGTATCTTTTTTGAAAATTTCTTTTCTCTGATATCAAAAAACAATGTGGTTGAACAAATGGGATAATTTAGCTTCAGGTCAGTTAGTCCAAGTTTGTGGTGAAACAAATCTTCTGTAAAAAGAATTTTTTTAGTTTTTGCATATATCTCCGGCATATTATTTTTTACCCATAATATCTTATTTAATGCAGTAACATATTGAGGTGGCAAGCCACAGATATAATATAGTTCTTTGGCAGGTATTTTTGTAAAAATGTACTCAAGCTCTTTTTTACTTCTTGAGTCCGAAGAATATATGGTATTGTATAAAGTGTTGCCATCTTTATCTATTGGAGTGAAACTTTCGCCCACTGTTGATACGGCAAGAGCAGTAACCGGATCTTTTTTTACAGCAGGGTTGGAGTTTGCTTTCCTAATCACATTAAATATTTTTTCCCACATAGACTTGACATCAAATTCAACCCACCCAGGATTTGGGAAGACCAGATCGTATTCAACATACTCGTTTGCAAGTACTTTGCCCTCTTCACTAAAAATCATAGCCTTGGTACCTGTTGTTCCAATATCAATACCTAATAAGCTCATAAAAACTCCTTTTCCTAAATTTCCCTTATTTTATTATTTATCATATCTTTTGTCAGTACTTTTTGTCTATCTTTCATGCTTCTTTTTCGCCGCCGCATTTTGGTGTGCCAAAAATAAGAAGCAAAGCTCCTGATACAAACAGAACATTGTAATTGCTGTCAATGCGTTTTGTTGATGGTGTATTTGGCTTTGAAAAATTAATTGCTTAGCTACAAATTTTCTTTCTCAAATCTCCAAAAATCACTTGGTCTAATAATTGGAAGTCCTTGAAAGTTTTTTAAAACAAGTAAGTCCTCATCTCCACTGATAAGGCAGTCTACATTCCCACTTACCGCAGATGCAAGAACATGGTCGTCATCAGGATCTCTACAAATTGGTGCTGATAAAGGAGTATAAGTCAGCATTTCAGTGTTTTTACGAATAAAATCTACAATTTGATCCACTTTAGCCTTCGGAAAGCGAAATTTCCTTGCAAGGTTCTCATAGAGTTCATCAAGAACCCACTGGGATATGTAAATTTTGTGCTCTACCAGGCAATGATCAAAAAGTTCGCTGCATGTTCCTCGAGCTATAAATGCAGCAATCAACACATTTGTATCAAAGAATATCTTCATGACACCTTATGAAAAACATCCTCATCGGTGTAAAAACCACGGCTTTCTGCTTCAGGGATCATGAGTTGGCGAAGTCTTCGAAATTCTTGCCTGGTGAAGTATTGTCGCAATGCTTCTCGGACAATATCGCTCCGGTTGAGATGTTCCTCTTTAGTTATTTTATCTAACTTCTGCTTGATAGACTTAGGGATACTTATAGTAATTGTCTCTCTCATACAGACTACCTCCATTAGCTGTAATACAATCTAACACAGTGTATTGAAAATATCAATGTTTTTTCCTGTTTTGTAGAATTATTCTTTGCCACAGTTATTTCATCAAATTATCTAGGGTAACACGGAGAGCGTCCGCAATTTTTTTAACAGTTTCAATACGCGGGGGCCAAGCGTTGCTCCTACCGTTAGGCAGTTGCCCCGCCTTGGTCGGGATGGGGGGATTTGGTCTTTCGTCTCACATTCGTTCGCTGCAGAGCCGCAGACTCCCTACGCTGACGCTTCAGTCCGTCTTTTCAAATCCCGTAAACATGCACTACTGGCATGTTTACCCAAATTACCTCTACTGTTTCTAACTTACTACTTATACATATCTGGTCGGGATGGGGGGATTTGGTCTTTCGTCTCACATTCGTTCGCTGCAGAGCCG
>CAYMPQ010000038.1:0-16212 GCA_964392345.1 uncultured Actinomycetota bacterium | reverse complement strand
TCACCAACTAAATCTAACTTGGCCCTTTTCTTGGCTTTCATATTTTCTCCCATCTGTATAATTTTACTATTGGGAGAAACTTATCAGTTAAATTTCAAGTTATCAATTTATTTGTTTATTACAGTATTCTCGTATTTACATATCTTCCTGCTCTAACAAAATACACTTGAAAAGAATTATCGTGTTATGTATATAGCTCCATATACATAATATATTTGTACGGTCAAAAAGTCAATTGCAACAAACTGTGCACTTGATATAAAATTTTATCCCCTTCCTCTTCTCTTTTTTCTAGCCTTTAAAGCTAGCCATATTATCACAAGTATTATTGCTGCAAGTATTGCTACAGGACTTATCACTATAAAAAATGTAATTATTCCATTAAATACATTGACTGCCATCCTGATTCCTTTTTTTACTGCCTCTACAAATCCCCAATTAGAGGTTGGCGCTATCGCTTCGGGCTCATACAGGTAAACTTCAATTGAAGAAAATGATACCATGTTGCCCAGATAGTTTATTCTACCCTTTATTACCTCAATCTCACCCTGCACATAGCTCAGCTCTCTCTGAACTTCAATGCTGTCAGCTACATTTTTAGACTGCTTCATAAGCTCAAGGAGTATCTCTTCCTGAGCTTTCATATTCTTAAGCCTGCTCTCTAAATCCACGTATTCCTGTGTAATGTCCTGCCCTGATATTGAAATATTTCTAACCGAACCCATTTCTTTTATTTTATCTATAGCCAAATTGTACTTGCCCTCAGGTATCCTTATTATTATATTTCCGCTTGTAAGATTTCCTTCAGGATTAGAATAGCTGCGGGTACTTGAAACAAAGCCCCCGCTTTGCTCTGCAAGGCTTGTAAGCCTGAACAGTGTATTTTCAAATTCTCCTACTTTTATCTCAAGTTCAAGATATGCACTTTTTATGATCATCCTGTCAGTTAATTGTGCCTCGCTATAACTTATCCGGTCATCACCTGCTGCTGCTTTTTCTTCTACAGCCACAGCTTCTTGTGCCTCTTCCATCATAACTTCATTTTCTTCGTAAACTCCTGCTTTGCTGTCTGCAAAAGATTCCACTCTGCTGGATTTGCATCCAGTAAAGACTGCGCCAAATACAACAGCTGCAACCATAACTGCAAGCAATGTTTTAAATGCTTTAGTTTTAATCTTCATTTTTAACTCCTCATTAATTACTTCACTGCTTTTTATAATTTCTATATCTATACGATGCAAGCCTGTAAATAATTGGGGTGATTTAGGATTTTTTTAAAATTAATTATTTTAAAGATATGTTTTAGAGGCTAATTAAATCCGCCGCCGAGCCTGATGCGCAGAGTAGCTGCACCCTTTTCATATATCACTGTTTCCTCTTTTTCTTCCTGGGGCCCAAAATCTACAAGCTCAATGTGAGTTTCTTTTAAAATACTGCCATCTGAAAAAAGGATAATAATATCTGCAGTACCAGTAAACGAAAGACTGTCGCCTACGTTCTTAAAGCTAATAAGTATCTGTTTTTTTCCATCGCTTTTAAAGGTTTCATATTTAAAATATAGGTCGCCTATAAATCCCTCAACTCCAATACCTTCCCCTATAATAAAGTCCTTCTCATATATCAATGTGCCTGCTTCACTAACCTCATCTACAGCACCTTTTTCAGACTCGGATAATACTGCAGCAGCCTCTTCTGCTTCTTCAGTTACCACTGCTTCAGCTTGAGCTTCATCCTTGTAATTAAATTCAGCCTTAGCAAGCTCCCTTGCGCTTCCCACAGGATAAAACTTACTTAAATACCTGTAACTATAAATGCCGCCAATAATAACAATTACAACTGCTGCAGCAACAGCAAAACCCCTTACAGTAAATCTTGCCATCCTTGCTTCAGGTATCCTGCTGATTACTACCTCGTCTCCAATTTCAACTGAGCCGGCGCCAGCCTTATGTTTTAAGAACTGCCCATCCCCAGTCATAACAATACAGTAGTTTTTATGTATTTCAATTACCACAGCTTTCATTGTTCTCCATCACCCCTGCAAACATCCAGATAGCTAAAATTTTGAAGTAAAGCCACTACCATGGCTATTATATATATTCGACCACGCTCAAGCTTTTTTCGGTGTATAAGTATGGTTTTCTCAATTTCTTTTATGGGAAGCCTTTTGGTCTTAAGCAGTATATCCAGCAATTTCCTATTGTCAACAATAACTTTAGCTACTTTTATATAATGATTTCTAAGACTATCTTTTTTGGGAGATACCCTTACCAGCTGCTTAAGAGTTATTCCCCACTTTTTAAGTTCTTTTCTGTATTCAATTATTTTAAGTATTCTTTCTTCGTTCTCATTATCTATCCTGTATTGCTCCATAGACTTTTTGTCTACAGCCTCTCCCACGCTTTCACTGCCTTCACCATCAAGGCTGATATTTCTGGCTCTTCCTTCTTTTCGGAAATAATCAATAAGCCTCATATTTATAATTAGTTTTGCAAAACTTAAAAAATTACCTTTTGTCCCGTCATAAGAATCAATAGCTTCCTTAAACGCCATCATCCCGATAGACAGTTCGTCGTCAGATCCATATCTTAAAAATCTTCCAACTCTTTTCTGTGCCACACTTGCAATAAATGGTTTAAATTCGGAAATAAAACTATTTATCTTGTCATTATCATTTCTTATTTTAGTTACTCTATCTTTTAAAGATTCTTTATAAATAGTCATAAACAGATAATTTATACACCTTTCGCAAACAAAGAAAATATTATGGCCGTATATGGGTTTTATATAATTATAATAAAGCAAAATAAGTAAAATGCAAAATAGTAAAAAGAGGAAAAGATGTTTATAAAAAGCAGATCTTGTACTATACTAAGCTAGTTAAAAAAAACGGTTAGTGATGAAAAAAATAGGTTTTGATAACGAAAAATATCTTAAAGAGCAGAGTGCGGCAATTCTTGAGCGGGTGAAAAAGTTTGGCAGCAAGCTTTTTCTGGAGTTCGGGGGAAAGCTTTGTTTTGATTACCATGCTGCCCGGGTGCTTCCTGGATACGACCCAAATGTAAAAATCCGCCTCCTGCAGTCCCTCAAAGATAAGATTGATATTGTCCTCTGTATTTATGCCGGCGACATTGAAAAAGGGAGAGTCAGGGGAGATTTTGGCATCACCTATGATGCGGCAACCTTTAAGCTGATTGATGACCTCCGCAAATGGGGACTTGATATATTAGCTGTTGTGATAACACGTTTTGCCGGCCAGCCTTCTGCAGTAATTTTTAAGAACAAACTTGAACACCGTGGGGTTAAGGTATATCTGCATTACCCGATTGAAAACTACCCTGCAGATGTTGATACCATATGCAGTGAGAAAGGTTTCGGTAAAAACGACTATATTGAGACAAAGAATCAGATTGTAGTAGTAACTGCCCCGGGCCCTAACAGCGGCAAGCTTTCTACCTGCCTTTCACAGCTTTACCATGATCATAAAAACGGGATTAATTCAGGCTATGCTAAATTTGAAACTTTTCCTATCTGGAATTTGCCGCTCAAGCATCCAGTTAATATTGCCTATGAAGCAGCAACTGCCGATATCCAGGACTTTAACCTTGTTGATCCGTTCCATCTTAATAAATACAACAAAATCGCCATTAACTATAATCGCGACGTGGAAAGTTTTCCAATCCTAAGGCTTATCATTGGCAAGATTATTGCCAGTAAAAACGCAAACTTGCCATTATATAATTCTCCGACTGATATGGGGGTAAACCGTTCAGGCTTCGGCATAATAGATGATAAAATTGTCTGTGATGCAGCCAAACAAGAGCTTATACGCCGTTATTTCCGCTATAATGCAGAACATAACATGGGAGTAGAAAAGAAAGAAACCGTTGACCGCGTAATGCTATTGATGAAAGAGCTTGGAGTAAATGTCACCGACAGGAAAGTAGTTGAAATTGCGCGCAGGAGCGCAGAGGAAGCAGAAGCAAATGGGAAAGGCAACGCTGGTATTTTTTGCGGTGCAGCAATAGAGCTTGATGATGGCCGCATTGTTACAGGGAAAAATTCAAAACTTATGCATGCATCTTCAAGCCTGGTGCTTAATGCCATAAAGGTCCTGGCAAACATCCCGGATGAAATCCTGCTGCTTTCACCGCACATTATTAACAATATTTCAAAATTAAAAAAAGGCATTTTTAAAGCAGAATCAGAAAGCTTGGACCTGGAAGAAACCTTAATTTCGCTTTCTATTAGTGCCACAACCAATCACACCGCAGAACTGGCAATGAACAGGCTTGTCCATCTAAAGGGCTGCGAAATGCACATGACCCATATCCCCACTCCCGGAGACGAAGTGGGGCTAAAGCGGCTGGGAGTAAATCTTACAACCGACGGTAAATTCTCTTCGCGCAATTTATTTGTAACCTGATCAAGTTTTCCCTGAATTTTATTATTAGCTTAATTACCAATAATCCAGCCAGCTAAATCAAATATGTTAGATCCTGAAGCCACCACTGTTAGTTGATTTGTTGCAGTATCAAAAACCTCGATTTGTTTTGATTCTATATATTCCTTATTTTCGCTATAAATATGATTGATAAAGGCAATATACCTTCCATCTGGGGAAAAAATCGGTTTTGCAGGACCAACACCATAGTCAGTTAGTTTTTTATTCTCAGAACCATCCAGATTAATAGTATATACATCCCCGCTTGGAATTTCACTGGAAATGGTACCATATCTTAAAGAACCTATATAGGCAACTTTTCCAATAATACCAGGCGATTCAAATACAGAAGGCTGCTGCTCCCTTAATTCTGGATTGCTGGTTAATTTTCCCAAATTACTGCCATTAGAATTGCAGACCCATAAATCTCCATCTTCTTCAAAATCCCCCATAACCTGGAACACCAGCTTGTCCTGGCCAGCAAAAAGGTTAAAATTATCAAAAGTTGCTAATTCCTGTTCAAAATTATCCACACTTATAACTTCAGTCATGCTTCCACTTTCAATTTCTATCAGCATAAGCTTTTCATTGCAGGATATATAATCTAAAACCTGACCATCCTCTTCTTTGGCAAAATAGGTATGGTAGATAGCGTATAATTTCTGGTTATTCCGGGAAAACAGCATGGGATACAGGAATGTGGTGCTTCTCTCTGATAAACCTTCCATTTCAATTTCAATTTCCTCCGTCTCACCAGTTTCAACATCAACCAGTTGTATTCCGGCAGCCCTGAAATTACTGGTAAAGGGATTGGAGATAACTTCATAAGCAATGGCCTTACTATCCCTCATCCAGACAGGATTACCGTATATGTCCATTAAAAGTTCCTGGGATTCGTCATTTGTATAATCAAATTCAACTAATTTAGTTAAATTGCCAGTTAGAACATCAAGCACAGCTAATGCACTATATGCGCCTCTCCCTCCTTCATAAAAGCCGCAGCTGATCTGGCTATTATCAGGGGAAACATAATAAATCCTGGAAAGGTCAAAGTGTTCGTCTATATCAGAGTAAATAAGTTCTTTGCCCGAACCATCGGGACTTACTGAATATATTTCAGCCACCCTGTATTCAAAATGACTGGAATCTTCATTAATGCCAACTCCAAAGTAGGCAATTTTATAATTAATACCAGCATCTTCCTCTTCCTGAAGTTCCTCCTCTTCAACAACTTCTTCCACTTCTTCATTATCGCCTTCTTCTGCCGGCATTTGCAGTTCATCAACCACGTTTTTTATACTGGGGAAATTACATCCATTGCAGACTGCAGCAAAACTAAAAATAACTGCTATGATTAAAATCAAAATTAGTAAATAGAAAATTCCCTTTTTCATCTTTTCCCCTCTTAGTTCTGTAATTAAAAAAGTTTTATAAAAATTTTAGCATACCCATCCTAAGGATTTACAACTTTTCCCATAAACAATATGCCCCCCAACCTCCCGTCAGCAATTACAAATATAAATGGCTTAAATTCAGAAATAAAACTATTTACCTTATCACTGTCATTTCTTATTTTAGTTACCCTATCTTTTAAAGACTCTCTATAAATGCCCTGATTACCTATTATATGACTATTATCATAAATTGGTATTGCTTTAAAAAACATAATTTTTAGGCAATATCAATTTTTTTCATACGCAGGATTGAAAAGAATACCAGTAGTATAATTATAAAAAATGAAATAATGATAGTAGGAATCAAAGAATTATCAAAAATATGCCCAATGTCTGCTGCCTTAAAGAGCAGGTAATTTGGAAAATATGCTCTTACGATCTTAAACTGATTAAAAATACTTAGAGTATATCCGCTAACAACGACTATAATCCCGGCAATTATACCTTTTTTAAATAAGCTGCTAAGAAATAAAAGCACCGATAAAAATATTGAATAATAAAGGATATATAGAAGTGATGCTTTCAGTACAATCCCAATTGATAACACTCCTCCAGTAAAAAGCTGGTTTATATAAAAATAATTGGTTAAAAAAGCTATTAACATAAAAAGAGAAATTGTAACTGTATAATGGATATATTTTGCAAGTACAATACCTGCAGGTATTGCTCCTCTGGAATATGGAAAAACCAATTTTTTATAATAAACTTCATTAGATATCAATCCCATTAAAGTAAATGCAATAAAAAGTGTTCCAATTTGAAATAAATCTTTTAAAAAATTTTGAAAAGCAGAGTCTCTGGTAAAAGTGGAAAATATAGCAGTCAAATCAACAGGCAAATAACTCTTCAGAAGTAAAGGTAAAAGCTTCAACATGAGTGGATTCAGTAAAGCCCAAAAAATAATGCCTATAAATAAGACCAGATACTTATTAGTTCTAATAGATTCTAATATCTCTTTTTTAAAATAAGCTTTAAATGATCTCATTTTTGTTTACCATTCCTATAAAAATATCTTCCAGTGTGCTTTTTCTGACTTGATAACTGGCAACATTAGTACTAAGTTTTGAAAGTTCTTTTAAGATTTCTTCTTTAGCATAATCTATGTCTTTAACGTAAATGCTTATTCTCTGACCGTTCTTTTTAATGCTTTCAACCCAGTTAAGTTTTTTTAATAAATTAATTTCACCCTTGGGATCTTCTTCAAACTCAATATCAAAAATAGGCTGCATATAAGTTTCATATAGTTGGGATAGATCTTTGGTTAAAAGTATTTTGCCCTTATCTATAATACATATTTTGTCACATACCCTCTCTGCATCATTTAAAATATGCGTTGAGAGGAAAATAGTAATTTTATCATCCTTGAGACTTTCAATAAGCTCGAGCATTTCCAATCTTCCTTCAGGATCAAGGGCAGATGCAGGTTCATCTAAAAAGAGAATTTCAGGATTGTTTATAAATGCTACTGCCAGTGCTAACCTTTGTTTCATGCCCAGCGAATATCCACCAATACGCCTTCTCCCCTGCTTTGATAGTTTAACCATTTCTAAAAGTTCTCCAGCATTTTTACGAGGTTTTTTAAAATCATATCCCACAATCTTACCAATAAAATTTAAATACTCGTAAGCATTCATATAATTATAAAAAGTGGGGGCCTCTGGCAGATATCCAATTGATTTTACCAATTCTTGTTTATATTTTAAAAAATCTTTACCTTTAACAAATATTTCACCTTCATCAAATTTAATTAAACCAGTTAATATATTCATTGTTGTGGTTTTTCCAGCGCCATTTCGTCCAATAAACCCAAATACTGAACCTTTTTCAACCTCAAAGCTAACAGATTTCAATGCCTCAAGACTACCATAGCTTTTTTTTAAATTAATAACCTTAATCATTCTTTATCTTTCTTTTTACCTAATATTAAGAAAACAACAGGACCAATAATACCAAAAAAAACAATAATTAGAGCCCATCCCCATTTCGGTAAATAAGCAGATTCATTCCTAAAAAGCTGTATAAGTGCACAAATCATCAAACCATACTGAATTATTATAATTGGAATGGCAAGTGGTAAAAATTTTAAGACTTCTGTTAGAGCAAGATTTATATTTGTTATATTTATACAGACCCCCTGCTTACTAAAATTTATGTTTTTTTATACTATACACTTTTAGCATCAGTTCTATAATTTTCTTCTTTATATCCTTGCTATTGTTTATAGAGAATAACTTAATTATTGATTGAATCCTTTAATTTTTGCAGCTAATTTAAAAGATATTAAATCACCTTCTTTAGTTTTACTATAGGCATATTCATCATGCATGTGTTCACTTATTTGTTTGCTACCCATTCTTTTAAAATGATTACTTACGTCATCTAAAACTGCAATTTCAGAAGGTTTTAATTTATTCTGATCCACTTTTTTAACACCTTCAATTTTATAGGCAATCTTTTCTTCCTCTTCCTCGGAAAATTCGAAATATTCTTCTATTACTGATATTGAATCATTAAAAGCGAAGAGCAATTCATTATAACCTATTGGTAAGGCACCATAAGGCATGTGCCTATACACTAATCCGGATATGGATTGATTATTTTTTTTAAAATGTTGGGCATCAGCATACCAAAAAAGTTTCATTAATTTTACTTTATATAAACGATAACTATGTTGGGCAAAGAATCTTAACATTTGCTCTACATTATTTAAATCTAATAACTTATTTCCGTTAAATTCATTTGGTTTATCGTAATCAATATATAAAGCTTTAAGCTCTTCCCTCTTTAGATAGCTCACTTGCCGCCTTTTAATAGTCTCTTTCAAAAAAGCCTCAACTTCTTTAAATCTCTCTTCGGTAAATTTATCCTTATGCTTTTTTAATTCTTCATATACAAATAGCAAATCATCTTTTGCTCTCCTAATAACTTTATCATAGGTTTCATCTTGTATTGATTTACTTTCATACCTTTGAACAGTGATGTCACCCCATCCAAATAGATTTGCAAACTCTTTTTGATTCAATTTATAATAGTTTCTTACTTCTTTTATTTCAGAAGAAGTCAAAAACCCATTCATTTTTTTATAACTATCTCTTGCTCTTTTTAAATTATTGTCCATTACATTATCAGGATAGAACTCTTCCTTACTCTTTGAACAAAAATAAAATATTTCTTTGTACTCTACAGGTTTCTTTTTTACCAATGCTTTTGCTTCACTCTCATAGACCTCCACTTTGTGCTTTCTTTCACAAAAAGGACAGCTATAGTTGATCTCCTTTATTAAGATTTTACTGGCATTTGCTGCCATTTCAGCCTCCTACTTTAATTTTTAAACATTTTTATTAGATTTATTTATATGGTTTATCCTCAATAGCAAAATTTGGATAGTGAAAAGACATTAGGTGAATCTTATTAACGCTATGTATTTTTAATTTTATATATATGTCTCTATATTTAATCATTTTTGAAAAAACTCTGTAGTCGGATGAATCCTGGCGGTTTTTATCTTTAACAGTTTTGATATAATCACTTGTTTTTAAAGATAATAATTCTTCTCTTATATCTTCTCTTTTATAATCAAGATCAATAATAGTATTTTTTGTAGAATTAGGGTCTAATTGATCTTGCCCATTTCTATTCATTTGTACGTCCAGCTGACAATTATCATCATTTAAAAAATGGTTTAGTTTTTTTAAAAAAAATTTCACATCTTCAATATCCTCTGTAAAACTACTTTCATCATCCAAATTTTCCAACTCCTGGTTAAAAATTATTTGAAATTTTAGTAATTATACAATCAATTAATAAATTTAACAATACTATTTTATCAATTGATTGTTACCAATAATAAATATGATAATTTATCTATTAAAACAATAGATCTGGATAATAATTAAAGGTTAAAGATCGATGTTTTTCCAAAAAATTTTAAATAGACCATAATATAGATTTTTTGTAAGCCCAAAATAACGATTTATGCAATTTTACCTTCAAGATCTAAATTAATTACTTAAGTTTAGGGATAAAAGGTTTTTAAAAAGATTTTAACTATCTTAATCTTAAGGATTTACAACTTTTCCAATAAACAATATGCTCCCCGACCTCCCGTCAGCAATTACAAATATAAATGGCCTGTTAACTGTAAATTCAACAATATCCATTGGCATGGCAGTCTCTGCCATTTCCACTACAGTTACTGCGGCTGCTTCGCTTCCCTTCTCATTTACCTCAATTACTGCTTTGTGAAGCACTCTTGATATAAAAATATCAGGACCAATGCCGCTAAAATCAGCTGAATCACTAAAAGCAACCCCCATGCCAAGACTTGTAAGTGCATCATTAAGCAGCTTAATGCCGTATTCCATCTTAAATTTTGGCATAAGAATTGATACATTTGTCTCATTGAATGACTTTGTATATTCATTCCATTTCTCAGCACTAAAAGAGCTTATAACATCATCAGGCCAAACTCCCTCGTCAGGCAGAACTACGTACATTGCAATTTTTTCCTCTCCGTATGGAAGTCTTACACTTGAAAAATTATCGCCCTTAAAGTACATCAAGTCTTCCCCCTGGGACATCATTGGCACTTTTTTTATGCTTCCATCTAAAAGATAGAAATCTTCTTCTCTGGTTGCATCTTCATCAAATTCATACGTCCAGTTACCTTTAAAATAAATAGCATTTATAAGATACATTACAATCTCCATGGGGATTTCAGTTATCATCTCTTCAATCTTTCCCTTAGTTGCTTCTTTAATCCAGCTATTAATAATATCCGGAGCATCAGGACTTGAAAAATCAATCTCTTCTACCTCCGCGGCAAAATATCTCCTGTTTCTATCTATAAAATCTTCTTTACAGCCGGAGCCTTCTCTCAGCCAGATTGAATTTGCTACGCTTAACTCAATTTCGCTGTCTGCATTCTGGATGCCGACCATAAGATCTTTAAAACCCTGATTCAGCTTCTCAAGGCCGATGCCGTCAATTCCCAGAGCCTCTGCCATAGCTTTCCAGGTCTCCCCTTCTGCTCCATTGTATGCCATAGCAAGAGCAGTTGAAATTGAAAGAGGTGATATAAATACATTCTTATCCTTATCCTCTAAAATTAGCTCTTTAAAAATCTTAAATGAAAATTCAGTATTGCCATCTACAAGATTTGCATCAACTGCCTCTACAATTTTATCAGACTCTTTGCTTGAAACTTCTTCCTCTTTTGAGCACTTGCTAAATACTGCTGCAGTGCTTACAAGTAGAACTATTGTAAGTATTGCTGTTGCCAGAATTAATATTTTCTTTCTCATTTTTAGCTCCTCCGCTGCTTTTTATAATTTTAATACACATATACGAAAAAAGCTTGTAAATAATTGGGGTAATTAAAAATATGATATAATAAATTAAAATATTATCAAATACTTAAGCTGCTATTATTGGGCACAGTATTGAGCCTGAAGTTACAATAGATTATATCTACAGAGTAAAAGGCATAGAACAATCTGACCTTGATTGGGCTTCATTCTCTGAATATATTGAAATTTTTAAGAAATAACAACCCTGTCCTGGCTACAGCATGTAGCAGATATTAGGGATGCTGCCAATTTGATAAAATCAAAAGTTGGTTCAATAGTTTACTTGATTATTATTTTAAAGTAATATAATATATAATTAATCTTTGTATATATATTTACTAAAGATTAATATTTATAAAAAGAAGGATGAAATAATTATGAAAAGAATAAAGTTGAAAAAATCTTTAGTCCTCTTGCTATCAGTAATTTTTATACTTAGCTTGATACCTTTTACAACTTCCTGCACACCAGAACTTTCTTTTGGAGATTTAGTTATTTGTGAGGATGTAAATCAGGATACACTTGAACCAATAAATGCTAAGAGTGAATTTAATATTGAAGCCAAAAAGGTATCCGCAACTATAGAATATTTTGGTGTTAAAGGAGGAGATAGCTATCGATTTAACTGGATAAATACTGATACTGGAGAAGACGCTCTTGATAAAACTGGAGAATATGCTGAAGGTGAAAGTGGTTATTTTGATGGATGTGCATATTCTTCTAGTAATCTGACTGGAGAGGGTATAATTATACTGCCAGGAAATTATAAAGTTGATTTTTATCATAACGGAGAGTTAATAAAGACTGCTAATTTTACAGTTAAAAAACCTGAAGTTAAGATTTCAGAAGTATCGCTTGCAAATCAGGTAGATGAAGATTTTGCCCCTGCAAATAAAACGCAACAATTTAGCCCTGCAGAGATTATATATGCTTGTATTAGAATTAATTATTTTATTTTAGGAAATAGTCTTAAAGCAAAATGGTATGATAACAATGGTAATTTGATTGTAGAAACTGTAGCTGATATGGACGAGGATTTGTATGAACCCATGTGGGCTGCTTTTAGTTTTGAAGGAGAAGATGGATATTTACTGCCAGGTGACTATACTGTAGAAATATATTTAAATGATGATTTACATGATACATATGATTTTGAGGTTACAGGAGCAGAAGCGTGGGAAGATATTTTCACTCAGGGAAATACATATTCTAATGATAAATATGGTGTATTATTTGCAGTGCCGGATGATTGGACATATACAGAGATAGACGATGCTGATAGTCTTGAAGTAAATTTGGTTGCACCATCTGATGATTTACCTGTAGGTTTTCTTTTTATGGTCAGCTCTACTGGCGATTATCTTCCAAAAGAGCAATTACCAGAGTTTACTGATGAAATGAACTCTGGAATAGCAGTTGATAATAACTGGGAATTGATTGATACACAGGAAAATGAGTCTGTAACAGAAAATGGTATACCATACTGTGATTTTGTGTATATATATAATGACCAAGATAATACTGAATGGGCTACAGCGACAGCATTCTTTGAAAATGATAATAGGCTTTATGTATTATTTACTACAGTAAGATCTGATTACTATGATACAGGGCAGCCTATATATTATGGTATTATAGATTCGTTGCAGCTTAGATAGTATAATTAAAGATATAAAAATAGATTTGCAGAGTAATGAGTAAAATAATAAAAGCAATTATACCTTTTGTACTTTTTACTATTATTTTTTGTATTGGCTGTACAAAAGAAGTTTCTGTAGAAACAAAACAAAATCAGCCAGAACCAAAAATTTATGAAGCATCAATAGGCAGTATTGCTAAAACAGAGTTATTGCAATTAATCCCGTGGGGAGATAATGCTATATCCATAAACATACCTCTTGGCTGGAATATTTACAGCGGAGGTGAGTGTTCTACCAAATCAGTACTGTCAAGGGATCCTTACACAGAATTAAAGCAGCTTTTTTATTTTTCAGAAGCTGGACCGGTTTACACCCGCCAACAACTAAAGGAAAACGATAAGAATTATATGGATATGGGTGGCTATGATATTTTATGGTTTGAAAGTCCTGTAGTAAATCCATTAACTGCTGAAAATTATTTAAAGAATTTTGGTATCCTTGCCCGCACTTCTTTTTTCCAGCAGGCATTTCCAGAAGTTCCGATCATAGATGAAGTTAAAATAATAAACAAACAATCAATTTCCGGTAAACCATCCTATATTAGTGATGCAAAACTAATAAGGGCAGAATTTAGGCAAAACAATAAATTAGGGGAAGGATATTTTTATATAGTAACCGCAGATGTTTTTGGTTTGGGATATGGAATGATGTTTACCGGTATTACTGCTCCCAAAGGTCTGCTTGATTTAATTGTTCCTTCACTGCTGCAGAGTCTTAAGTCTTTTACGGTAAGCTCCGAATATGTGAATGCCTGCATACAGGCTCAGAATAATGCAGCCGCCGGAGCATTGGAAGCAGGCAGAATACTGGACCAGAGCTCTGATACTATAATGGAGGTATGGGAAAACAAGCTTGAATCAGAACAAAGGATATCTGAAAAGCAAAGTGATGCTACACTGGGATACAGCAGGTTGTATAATCCACAAACAGATGAAGTCTATGAGATTACTCCAGAATTTTATGAATATTATCAAAATCACAGCAATGAATTTGAACTTAATTATTTGCAGAAAATGCCTGATGACAAATGGAGTTATGCTCCTTTAAATGGAGCACAGTATATCAAATAAAAATACTGCACCTTAACTATAAAGAATTTTTCCTGTACCAGAGATTTATATGATTATTTATTCATCAATATAAGATTCTTCAAACTGTCTCTGTAGCTCTTCCATCTCTTCCCAGATATTTGTTGGTACTATTTCTCTTACATAATCTAAAACTGCATCAACTTTTTTTCTATCTTCTGGTTTTATCTCTGACTCACCCGGTATCTTATCATACTTTCTGCCATTGGCTATAATTTTAATACTGCTGCTGCTTCCGCCTATTGCTACTTCATCAGTTGTTTCCCATTTCCTCTTAAATAAATCGTTTTCTATAAGTAACTGATAAAAATAGTCCACCTGGTCATGAGAAACTTCAAAACTTACCTCCCAGACATCCGGAGAAAGTGGTTCCCACGATGTATCTGGATAACCCGGCTGATATTCAAATAATCCCTGCAAACCAGGGCCTATAGTTATTCCGTAGTAATAGTTATATTCTGGTGAAAGCGGGGGTGTGGACCAGTAGAACTTAACAGTTAAATCTTCAGGACATTCTTTTGCTGGTTCTGCATAACACGACATGCAGCCTATCATTACTGCAAAAACTATTATTGCTGCTACTAAGGTGCTTGCCCTATATTTTAATTTCATATTAACCTCCCGGTACTATCCTTTCTATTTTTAAAATCCCTTAGTTTTCTATTCCTATTGCCTCATAAATAAATCTAAACGAAAGCTAATACGTTGCCTCATAAATAAATCTAAACAAAACATATACTGCATATACTGAGGGATAGTAACATAGAGAGAGTAAAATAGATGTACTATCCCTTGATATGTCCGTAAGCCACCTCATTTATAACCATTTCCTTTTTCACCTTCTGTTTTAATGTATTTAGTTTAAGAAGCTTATCCTGCAATCTTGCGATCTTTCTTTTAAGCTCTGCTGGATTTAGGCTATCATATTCTCTCTTTAGACTTTCCTTTATTTTATCATCAACATGCTCTGAATCAAGCACCTTTCTAAATGGGGTCTTTGCCTTATCATATTTCTTTGTTACCTTACTTCCCACCCTTATCTTTGAGACAAGCTTTAAAACAGGCTGGAAATAGTTTACATAGCTGTCCAGATAGATATAGAGCTCATTTAAAGTACGAAGCTCCTTATCGGTATCATATCTAAGATAGCCCACATTTCTTCTCACAACACTGTAATTTTTCTGCTCTACAAAACATGAATCATTTTTCTTGTATGGACGCGATCTGGTAAAGGTAATTTCATTTTCTTTACAATAGCGGAGCATAATATCATTTATAAACTCAGAACCATTATCAGAGTCAATTCCTGCTACGTCAAAGGGAAACCTGGCTATGATGGCCCTCAGCGCTTCAAATACATGTACCTGGGCCTTATTCTTGCATGCTGCTGTTGAGTCTCCCAGCATGTAGCTATGTCAACGAAATTAAGGCTCTGTATGAAGTCTCCAGAGTTATTTCCGCCGTCATGGCCCACAAGATCGCATTCGGTAAATCCGGGCACAGCATCATCCCAGTCTGCAAAGGTCCTTATAGGAATTTGGTTCTTAAGAAGTGTTCCGGGCTTTGTGCCGGATATTCCTTTGCCCAGCCTGAACTTATTCTTTTCTGGCTTTAGCAGCCTGTCAATTGTGGAAGCTGACATTTTGGTTAGCTTTTTGTCTACTTCATTTGTTGTTTTTAGTTCTTTATGTTTTTTAAGTTTTTCTACAGCTTCGGCCATAAAAGGAGCAAGGCGCTTGCCGCAGATAAAATCAAATATCACCCATATTCTCCTAAGGGCTAAAAATACATCATAAGTATATATCCTTGGCCTTCCCTTTTTCTTGGCTTTCTTTTTTGCTGCAACAAATTTTATTGTCTTGCCGCCGGTTGTCATATATCCCAACACCTTATCCTTTTTTATCTTAAGTACCCAGGATGCATAAGATCTGTTATATCCAGTTGTAGCGCAAAACTCATCAAGCATGATACCTTTCTTCTTTTTGGTTGCCCTAGTGTATCTTTTCTTAAGCTGCTTTGTTACTGCTTTTTTCTGCCTCATATCTAACATCTTCATTCCTCCCTACATCTAAAGAATTTATCTTTTCTTTACAATATAGGGATATTTTCCCATAATTTTGTTTAGATTTTATTTATGAGGCAACGATACCGTTTCATATAGATTATTAATAAAGCAATTCG
>CAYMPQ010000037.1:0-16573 GCA_964392345.1 uncultured Actinomycetota bacterium | reverse complement strand
ATTATAAGTCTATAGAATCAGAACTACAGATTATAGATATAAGCATTCCAGAAAAGCCAAATGTTGTAGGAAGATGCAGTATAGATGGTTATACTTTTAATCTTTTTGTATCAGAAGATTGTGCCTATACAGCATCAGAGGATGGTCTATACATAATAGATATATCCGATAAGAAGAAACCAACAATTGCTGGTAAATTTTTATCTTATGCTGCTGCAGATATATTTGTAGAAGATGACATTGCTTATATTATTTATTTTCCACCAGCAGGTGGTGATGAAAACAGCATGCATGTAGTTGATGTATTTCTTAAGGAAGACCCAGAGTTTATAAAAAGTCTATTCTACCCATATGGCAGCAATACTAATATTTTTATAGGAGGTGATTATATATACATTACAGATGATGATGTTCGAATACTTGAAAAATAGAGGGGAAACTTTAATATTGCTAGAAAAAAGAACAAATCCCTTTTGGATGCATATATTTTCAGTTATTTCTGAAAGTTATCTAGAATTTTTATTCTTTGTAAAAACTTAAGAATTTTAGTTATAAAACTTAAACGATAGGATAGAAATTAGTTAAAGATTATTTTTATAATTTATAGCTTACAATATGAGTTTTAAATAATATGGATAGAGAAAAAGCATTTGATTTAGTTAAAAAATACATAAAAAATAAGAATTTAATAAAGCACTGCCTTGCTGTTGAAGCTATAATGGAAGGAATTGCAAAAGAATTAAATAAAGTTAAAAGCAAAAGTAAAGATAAAAAATTATTTGATGAAAAGAAATGGGCAATTACTGGACTTGTTCATGATATTGATTATGAAAGCACTGCCAAAGACCCTGAAAATCATTCTCTGGTAGGAGCAGAAATACTGGAAAAAAACAATTTTGGAGAAGATATCATTTATGCCGTAAAAGCTCATAACAGCATCCATAACCTTCCTTTACAAAGTAACCTTGACATAGCTCTATTTGCAACAGATCCATTATCAGGCCTGATAGTAGCGTCAGCGCTTATAAAACCTGAAAAGAAAATAAAAGAAATTAATACTCAATTTGTCTTAAATAGATTCAAAGAAAAATCTTTTGCCGAAGGTGCCGATAGAAGCCAGATACTTGCCTGCGAAAGAATAGGCCTTACTTTGAAAGAATTTATTGAAATCGCTCTTATTTCAATGCAAAAAATAGATGAAGACCTCGGTTTGTAAATTCAACCAAAATAGGTTGTATTCATCCTAACTAACTGCATAATATATATGAGGTGATTTTTATGTTAGTTAATACAAAAGATTTGATCTCACTGACAGAAGCTAATCAAAACTTTTCCAAAGTTGCACGAACCGTTGATAAAAAAGGTTCGGTCATAATTATGAAAAACAATACCCCGCGTTACATAGTTATTGATTTTAAAAAACTTGAGAAGCTACAAATTTCTGCAAATGAGCATACAGAATCTCTAGCTTCACGTATACTTAAAGATAATCTTGAAGCCTTCAAGGAACTGGCCAGATGATCAAACTTGATATTAGCAATGTCAAATTAAACTTTTCTCAATCCGAACTGGTTGAGCTGGGTATGAAGATAGCTGAAGGAAGAGTAGACTCACAACACATAAAAAAATGGATTATCAAGCATAAGAAATAATCTATTAAATTAAGAAGGGAGATTACCTTATCTTTCAAAGGGAAGCTGCTAATAAATACGATGATTTAGCCATTAAAATAATGGATCTTGACAATAATAAATTAGGATATGTCCCACAGGTTAAGAATGAAGTTATGTCCAGCTTGATGGCTGCAGGCAAGACTGTTTACGGAGTTATTGACTGCAAGGAATGGAAAGGAGATTGCCTGAATTTAGAGATCAGTATTTATCTTAAAGAGTTTTAAGTGGATTAATAATGGAGGTAACAATGTACATAAATAAAGACAATGTATCTATAGAATATGAAAAATTAAAATCTATGGTAATGGATAGAAAGAAAAAATTTAATATTTTCATAGAAAAGCTTGAAAAAGAAACATCCTGGCTAACTTCTCCCGCCAGTACTAAATTCCACCTTTGTATGCAAAAGGGACTACTAATCCATTCGGTAGGTGTAACTTCTACTCTTTTAGAAATAAAGAATACTTTGATGAAAAACATTTCTGATGAATCCTGTGTAATTGTTGGATTATTCCATGATCTTGGCAAGATCGGTACTTTTGATAATGCATTATATATAAAATATAAAGATACCTATGTGTATAATAAAAAGGTGGTAAGTATGGGCCTTGCAGTAAGAAGTCTTTATCTGGTATCCCAATATATGAAGCTTACCGATGACGAAGCCCAGGCAATTACTTATCATGACGGACAATATATTTCAGAAAACAAGGTAGTATCCCACAAGGAAAGACCTCTTACTCTTCTACTGCATTATGCAGATTACTGGACAGCTCATATGTATGAAGATAAAAATAGAAGAAAAGAGTTACTTTAAAAATAGAAACGGGTGTACTGTTTTGGGTAAGTATGATGGACTAAAATTAAGATCTTTATTTTACTCTGAAATTTCCAGCAGTTTTATGATATATGAAATATTTAATAGTCATAAAAATATTTCCAGAGAATAGGATAAAGCATGTTAACTGGGAAGAATTTCATAGATTTATGAAGCCCTATAAAGATAGCCTGCCAAAAGAATATGCCCATATTCTTGAATTACATAAAACTTGGATGACTGCTAGATCCAAAGAAGATATTTAATTACTATGTTATTTTTGATAGAATGGTTTAAACCGTATAAAAAGTCAGTGGGACCTTTTATACTGGACCAAATATTTTTTTGGATTAATATTCTTAGGAATTAAAAAAGGAGGAGTAATGCTTATAATAGGAATTATACCTATAATCGCAGCCATAATCCTATTTTTTATGGGACTTAATATTATCGCCTATATACTTATTGCTGCAGGAGTGCTTATTGTCATCTTTGCCGGGTTTAGAACGGTCAGGCCTATTGAAAAAGGCATTATCGAAAGATTCGGTAAATTCCAGAGATTAAAGGAAGCAGGGCTTACATGGATCATTCCCAATATAGACAAGATGTACAAAGTCAATATAACAGAACAGATGGTAGATGTGCTGCCCCAGATGGTTATCACTAAAGATAAACTGAATGCTGAAGTAGATGCAGTGGTTTATTATCAGATAGTAGATGTAAAGGCAAGTATGTATAATGTAGATGACCACAGGACTCAACTTACAAGCCTTGCAAGGACTACCTTAAGGGCGGTCATTGGAAATATGACACTGACCGATGCAAATGAAAAGAGGAGCGACATCAACTCAAAGGTAGAGACTGTCCTGGATAAAGAAACGAATAGTTATGGAGTGGAAGTCTTAAGGGTGGAAATACAGAAGATAGAGCCCCCTGCTGATGTTCAGGATTCCATGAATAAGGTAGTAAAGGCAGAACAGGAAAAGATTGCTGCAAGGGATATGGCCACTGCTACTGAGACCAGAGCCGATGGTGACAAGAGGGCAGAAATCAAGAAAGCTGAAGGTGTCAGGCAGGGATTGATACTTTCTGCAGAGGGAAAGTCAGAATCCATAAGGCTTGTTGCAAATGCAGACGCTGATAAGATAAAAGTAGTCAATGAAGCGGCTCAGAAGTACTTTATCGGCAATGCCCAGATCCTTAAGAAAATAGAGGCTGTAGAGATTTCGCTTAAAGACAATGCTAAGATCCTTATAGATACCAATAAGGTACAGACTGTAGTCACAGAAGCTGCCGGAGTTACTCCTATACCCGGAGTAAGTGCTAAGACAGCGAAGTCAGAATAATCTATTTAAGAGACTTGATAAGGGCCGGTATTGTAAGGGGCTTTGCCTGGAAGGTCAGTTTTTCCAGTAAAGACGTTAAACATTTTTAACATTATCGAATGCTTCCTCTATTGTTTTACCACTTGCAATAACCTTTGTCTGGCTTTTATTTAAAGCAACCCATAAATTTTGTTTTATGTATGGTTTTAAAATACCTGCTAAATTGGGATAGTTTTAAAAATAATTTTTTAGACTATTTTTCAAAAAATATTTTCAAAATTTACTATAAAATATTTAATGTTATAATACTATTATTAATAAATGTCATAATAAATATTGATCTAAAATATGTAATCATGAAAGATAGTCAAACAAAAATCCAATTAAGCCCTAAATACAAAAATTACTTAGAAAAATGTGATTCATTAGAAAAATGTGATTCATTAAAAACAGAGCTTTCAAAGCTAATCACCGAAAGAGATCATTTGGAAGAAACAGTTAAAAAGAACTTTGAGGCTTTATATATAATAAAAGTTGGGAAAAATGAATATGAACTGTTCAAGTCAGAATGTGAAGTTTCAAGACTTAAAAGAAAATTTGAATTAATTCAAATAAAAATCAATCACGGAAAGAAAGTTGATATTGAAAATATTGATAAAAAATTAAATGCAGAATACAGAAAATGGGAACAAAAAATAGAAAAGATGATGTCAAAAATTGATTTAAGTAAAAGACGTCTTAAGTCTCTAATGACTGATAAAGAAAGCAAAAAACTGCATAATCTTTATCGCCAATTAGTAAAGAAACTTCACCCTGACGTTAATCCAAATCAATTAAAAAAAGAAAAAATACTATGGAACAGGACTGTTGATTCTTACTCTATTGGCGATATTGAAGAATTAGAGACAATAAAAATGCTTACAGAAGATATAGGTAAAGAAGATATAAGCAAAGATCCACTCCAAACCCTTAATAAGAAAATAAAAAGTTATAAAGATAAAATAATTCAAGTGATGCAATACATTCAAAAACTAAAATCAGAATTCCCATTTACAATTCAGGATAAAATAAATGACTCTAAATGGGTTGAAGGAAAAAATAAAGAGACTCTTTTAAAAATCAAAAACTTAAATGAAAAAAGAAAAGAGCTGTTAAAAATTATTAGTAACTTATTAATGACTAATATAGAAATCAATAAAACCAAACACACATAATAAGGTGAATTTTATGTCCAATGATATAACTTCAGTAGATAAAAAAATGCTTGCTATCCTTAAAGCAATACAAAAAGGGGGAAATATTCCCAAACCTTTTGGCAAAGAAATCCTGCTGCTTAAAACATATATTGCTGGAACTAATTATTCGGATGCAAAAAAAGTATCAGATAAAATTAAGAAAGGAAATTATCTTATCTTTCAGAGAGAGGCTGACAATGAATATGACAGCTTAGCTATTAAAATAATGGATCTGGATAATAATAAATTAGGTTATATTCCCAAAGCAAAAAACGAAATTATCTCCAAATTAATGGATGCAGGGAAGGTCATCTATGGAGTTATTGACTACAAAGAATGGAAAGGAGATTACCTGAATTTAGATATCAGTGTTTATCTTAAAGAGTTATGAGAGAAAAATAATTATTTTTATTATTAATAATAATTATACACTCTACTTTTTCAAATTAATTAATTCTTCTTTTAATTTTGGCTGGCCTCTATCGATATAATATAAAGTGTCTATGGTCAAAAGATCACCAAGTTTAACTAATATATTTATTACTTTATTCATATTTCAATCACATCCGAATTAGTTGGCTTTTTCATTCTATTCCATATTTCAGTTTAAATTCGTTGATCCAGTCGTGGTGACGTCCAGATTCATCAATCGCATTGACAAGTTGCTGAATTGTTATCCTCGCTATAGCAGCAACATGTTCAGCTGGTATAGATTTTATGAGAAACGGCCATAGGCCAGACTCATTGCCGTTTTCGGAAACTTTTAAAAATGCAGGGTTCCTCTCATCGTGAAGAAGAATAAAAGAGCCACATTTTTTCAGTGAGAATAGTACCTCTCTGAAAAACTGATAGTAGTTAACAAACGGGCATATAGGCCCGGATGCGAAAACTGTCTTCCCGAAGCCGAACTCATTCATTCGCTCCCAATATTTTCGTCCAATGTGATGAAGATAACACCCACCAACCCCATACACGATAGGATTTCTCCCATCACAATCACCGCCTGAAAAAACAGAGCAGCCTCCAAATTCCCTTTCCGCGAGTTTTGCTTCAATGAAGATATTTTTGGCTTCTCCTGATATGACCAGATCAATGGATGTAGGTTGCCCAGAGTCTTCATTAAAGATCGTCCGGTCGTCATATTCAAATCCTGCAGTGACTTTCCCTGTCGGCCAGGCCATTCCTGTTCTTTCGATAGCAACACGCAATGGTGCAAAGTCTTTTCTGACAATCAATGGTCCAACAAGATTGAACACCATAGCCTGGCTACTTAGTCCATGGTGGAGATACTTGTGAAGCGGAAATGAGTTCTTTCCTAAATTCCGTTCATTCTCTTGCCTTATATACTCAGCCACATCAGTGCAAATGATATTTTGTGGCCAGATATCATGCGATTTAAGGCAATAGCTCATTCTCTTATGTGTGTCAAACCCCTTCTTGTAAAACCATTCTGCTGCTGCATCACGGAGTTTACATTCAAAGGTCTTGTAACGTTTGAAGAACCATGTTCGAGCCAACTTCTTGCTGTTCATTTCAGTCATTCTTACCCCTCGTTTCTAACTCAAGTCTTTTCACCAATTTCTAGTGCATCCACAGGCTAGAAGCATGTTACAGCCTATGGGATCTTTTTCAGTACACATCATACCGAGTTCTTTAGTTTCCTTACTAATATAGGTTTAAGATCTTTGTTTTCAATTAGACCTTCGTGAACCATTATGGCCGCTAAAACAGAAGCGTGTCTCGGATTCAACTGAGGATAATTATTATTTAAATATTCTCCCAAGCCTCTTTTTAATGGATTTGTCATACTGGCTCCCAGAGGGTGCCATGTCTTAAAATCCACAAAATAGTTTTTCATAATATCATTTATTATATCTATCGATATTTTTATTTTCTGATTACCCCATTTAATTATTAGGTTATAATCCTTATTTTCATAAAAAATTGGTTTCCCATTTCCGCTGAGCGGATATATTTTTACCATTAATATCACCTCTACAACTAATGAAATAATAAAAAAGATTTCTAATATTTATATCTTTATGAAACTTTACCATTGTAAAATAATAAAACATTCCTAAAATTTTAAGGAATAAATATTTTTTAAAAAAATTGTCATATAGTAACCACCTTAAAAGACCTAATTCAAAGAATTTCATTTCACATTATCTTGTAACCATAAAGCTATTATTTACTCAATTATGTTTGATAATGTCTCAAAATCATTAGCTACTTTAAAATTCACATTAGTATTTAAAGCCTCGAAATGCTCTTTCCCGCAATCAATTTTCCCTTTTTCTATCGGTCTTAATTCATCTGTAAATATACTTCCTTTTGATTCAACCACAAAGTACAATTTCTCTTTCCCATCTCTTTCAATCAATACAGCCCAATCAGGATTGTAATTCCCCAGTGGTGTATTAATCACAAACCACTTTTTTGGAAGTTTGGTATATAATTTTACATCATTACTTTTTTCAAAAGCTTCAGCAAACTGGTATTCAATATCTGAATCATATACAACATAGGCATAAACTGATTTTTTTGCTTCTAACATATTCTTAGATAAATAACCATACAGGTCTTCATTAATGAACAATTCCTGGGCCCAATAATAATCATCTCCAATTTTTTGGTATTTAATACCATCTACAATAAAGCTGCGCATAGTTCTTTTAATAATATTTGCTGCTTCTTCAATAAATCTCTGAGGATTATTTTTAAAGTCTTCCAATTTTTTACTTTTAATTAAAATATCTACTATAGTCTTTCTTTTAAGATTTGTTTCATTTTGCAGATAACTCACAATATCTGGTAAAATATAATCACGTGCCCCATAGACATGGACAGCTTCACTAATTTTTTCTCCTATAATGCCACTTCGGGTTATATCTGTTCTATCCTTTGTATACACAAATTTTGTTTTACCAACAATTAAATTATCTCTTATTTCTTTTGCACATGTTTCAATAAGCTTTTCCGCATCAAAATCAACCTGGTATATTGTTTTATGTTTTATACGATTCCATAATTCCTTAAATTCAGAACTTAAAAATACTTCTTTATTAACCTCAATTTTCTTTTTATCATATGCGTTTTTAATGTTTAATTTTCTTGTTGTTTTTTTAATTATTTCAAAGATCTGTGGACTTTCAGCACCATACTCTTCTGGAAGAGAAATATTATTTTCCTTTAGGTCCTTTTTAAGTTTCTCTTGCACTTTACCATTCTTGTCAATATATTCTTTATTTAAAAAATGTCCCCAAATTTTTTCTGATGCTTCGGAACCAAGATATGCTTTATTTCCATCTTCATCAATCCGAACTATACTGGCAAATGAATATTCTTCTATTACTCCAAATCTTATGCCTTCTTCTTTTTCTATTTCTTTTTGCAGGACACTTACAAAATCTTCGTATGATTCATTTGCCATAACCGTTAGTGTATTGACATCAAAACCACGAACTCTTTCACCTTCCTGATTGACTGCAATTCTTAAACCACGTCCTATTTCCTGGCGTTTTTTCATCTCTGAACCAGTTTCATTAAGAGTGCAGATCTGAAAAACATTTGGATTATCCCAGCCCTCTCTAAGAGCTGAATGAGAGAAAATAAATTTTAGCTTAGAATCAAAACTTAGAAGCTTTTCTTTATCTCTCATTATTAATTGATATGCACTTTCATCAGCAAGAGTTTTACCTTCATCACCTTTAGATTCTTTAAAGAAACTCTCACCTTTTGAATCTTTTTTCTTATCTATTGCAAAATAACCGTTGTGGACCCTTTCTGCTTCGGTATTAATATCAACATCTTCTAATAATGTTCTGTACTTAGGCTTTTTAATTATTTCTCTATACTCCTCCTCAAATATACTGGCGTATTTACCTTTCTGAGGATTTCCTTCATCATCATAACTCCTATAATTTGCAACCCTGTCAACAAAGAATAAACTAAGTACTTTTAAACCCCTTGATTTCAAACGCAATTCCTTGTCAAGATGTTCTTCTATTGTTTTCCTAATTTGTAACCTTTTAAATTCATCCTGATTTACTCCTCCAACATCCTGATTTAGCTCAACAACATCAGGCCTGCTGGTAAAATCAATATACTCATTTCCTTTTTCACAATAAATATCATTAATTATATAACCTTCGTAAACTTTTCTTCCCCCGGATATCTCAAATAGGTCATCGCCTTTTTTAACAATCCTTGTCTTCCTTTTTACCTTTCCATTATTTAATACATCAATCTCAATTTTTGCCTGAAATGGATCATTTTTCACACTTAATAATTTAATATATGCCTTATTGTGCCCATCTTTTACCTGAAGTGAAGCCACTTCAATCTGCTTAACTAACTTTCTTTCATAAGCATCCACTGAATCTAGCTTATGCATTAGATTATATTTTTCTCTATGGGTCGCCGAATATCTTAAACAGCATAATGGATTCAGGGATCTTATTGCTTCTTTTGCTTTAGCAGTATTATCAACACTCTGCGGTTCATCTATTATAACTATGGGATTTGTAGCTCTAATAAAATCGATTGGTTTAATTCCACTTAATCTGTCATGTGCCCTATGGATTATATTTGCCTTTGATTCCTTCTCAGGATCAGTAAAGCTTTTACGAAATGCATCTATATTGATCACCATAATCTGGATATAGTCATTCGTTGCAAAACTTCTTACCTGCCCAAGCTTGCCGGAATTATATACAAAATAATCGTATTGGGCATTATCGTACAACATTTTCAAATGTTCTTTTGTTATTTCAAGTGATTTGTATACACCCTCCTTAATTGCCACTGAAGGGACTACTATAACAAATTTTGTAAAACCGTATTTTTTATTTAACTCAAAGATAGTTCTGAGATATACATAAGTCTTTCCAGTACCGGTTTCCATCTCAACTGTAAAATCCATGGTTCCCAGATTCAAAGAGGATTTTAGTCCATTACGCAGCTGAATATCTCTTACATTCTTAAGAATATCTTCATCCATTAATTCTAGTCTATTACCAACCCCAAGATCATTATAAGATAATTGCATATATGATAGTGGAGCTACAGTAAAATTTGTTCTACAGGTCTCCTGGCCTTCAAAAATATCAACAATACTATTTATTGCTTCTCTTTGAAAATCTAAATTTGGATCAAATTTTAATTTCATATCAGCCTAATTATTTATATACTTCTTACATCTTCAATGCCATGTTGCTTTAATATCTGAACAGTATTTGTTTTGATAACATCATCTTCAAAGCTTGAATCAGAAAATACAACACGTATAACTTCCGGCTTTAATTCTTCTTTTAATTCTATTATCCCTTCAATGACATCATTTGATATGTCTTTTTCCAAGCATATTATTAAAGCACCGAGGCCTACTGAATATACCTTTTTATTTGCAATTATTCTTTCCTCGATAGGTACAGTTAGGTCAAGTCCGCATTTTAGAAGAATTTCATATAATACGTCTTCAGTTGAACGGTCTGATTTTATATTGTCTACTGAATCCAATAGGTTTTGTTCAAGATTTTCAAAATCACTGTCCCATGTTTTGATGTTAGACGAATCAAGTTTAAATACTTTAAAACCTAGATCTAATTTTTTATCTTCGTCTGGTTCATTTTCGTTAAATAAAGTTTCTTTATTTTTTTTCTTTTGTTCTTCCTGTTCAGATTCTATTTTTTTAATTACACGGCGTATACGTTCTTTTCCAATATCTGCTATTGTTTTATAACCAGCTTTATAAGCTTCTGAATTTTCACTAGTTGGTTCTGGAATTTGAACCATAATGAATTTACGGTTTTCATTATCTGAAAAATTCAGTTCAATTGCTGCATGAGCAGTAGAAGCAGAACCAGCAAAAAAATCAAGTACTATACCTTCTTTTCCTAAACCCAATCTCATAGCTTTCATTATTAGTTCTATTGGTTTAGGAAATTCAATAAGACTTTTACCAAATAATTCTCTAAAAACAATAGTTCCTCTTTCCGTTCTAACATCTTTGTCATCCCATATTGATTTTGCTTTAGTAGTAGTTTTTCTATTTTTTTCATAAATATTCCAACCACTGTCATTCTTTTTTTTAGCAACTACATTACTTTCACTTGGATTATCTTTAGAAATATTTTTTGATAATAATATTTTTCCCCATCGCCAGCAACTGTCATTGCCTTTGCTATTTTTTGGAAATATTTCAATATGATATTTATTATTTTTGCTTAGAGAAATAGCACAACATGCATAATTATCTTTCAGAGTTGGGTTTATGTAAATCGGAAAATAGAGATTTGGTCTATTTCCCCTGTGAAATTTTGGATTTCTATTCCTAAGTTCTCTTAATTCATATTTTCCATTTAAATCACTATATTTAAAAGAAGAGATATCCTTTTTAGGAAGAAGAAATAATTCTGTGCCAACTTTTTTTAAATAGCAAAGCAGATATTCATGAGTTTTAGCTATTTGTAAATAATCACGTCCACCCTTATTTGCTTGCACAATAATTTCAGCAACAAAATTTTCCTCTCCAAAAATTTCATCACAAATTTTTCTTAAATTATTCACTTCATTATCATCAATACTAATAAAAATAACTCCATCATCTCTGAGTAAATTACTTGCAAGTTTAAGCCTTGGATACATCATATTCAACCAATCAGTGTGATATCTACCACTTGTTTCAGGATTTACAGAAAGTTTCTTCCCTTCACCATCAACTTGCCCTGTAATCTCTAAATAGTTTTTTATATTATCTCTGAAATCATCTTTATATATAAAATCTTTGCCTGTATTATATGGAGGATCTATGTAGATCATCTTCACCTTTTTATGATACGACTTCTGAAGCAGTTTCAACACTTCAAGATTATCTCCTTCAATAAAAAGATTTTCTGTTTTATCCCAATTTACACTTTCTTCTTTACATGGTCTTAATGTTCCTGTTGAAGGAGCCTGTGCAATTTGTCTCGCTTGAGATTTACCGTTCCAATTGAAGTTATATCCCTCTTCTCTATCATCTAAATAACTTCCTAAAGTTTCTTTAAGACTATCAAAATCTATTTTCCCCTCAATAATAACCTCAGGAAAAATCTTTTTTAATTTTTCAATATTATCTTCAACAATATCTTTACTTTTACCATCCAATTTATCCATGTTCTCTCCTACATATTTATTTTTTCAATATACACTTTTTTACTTTCTTTAATAGCAATATTTAATCTCACTTTCTCAGAAAAACTTTTATCTGATTTAATCAGCTTTTTTAGATTTATTTCCTTTTCTTCCATCTCTTTTATTTTAAGATATAAATTAAAAATTTCTTGTGTTTTTTTAGAATCTTTATATTGATAATTCTTCTTATACTCACATATTATAAATAACCTTACCCTGCCAGCAAAATCATTATAAAATTCATAAAAATTTACAAAAGATAAATTTTTTATTCGTAAACTCTTTGTAAAATTTCTTTCTTTATCAATTTTACCTTCAATCCACCCAGAATTATAAATTTCATCTACAACATTTTTAGATATGTCAGCTTTATTAATCCTCTTAAATCCAACACTCAAAGCAACTCTATTTTCATGCTCAAAAATAAGAATAACGGGAAATTATACCACCGTTATGTTTTTCTATCTTATCTATTGTCCAAAGCACATCATCCTTCTGAAATCGGTATAATTTATTCCAGATAATAGTGTTCTTGTCTTTTAGCAAACAAAAATATACTTTTTCTTTTATCCATTCTGCACACTCACGGGCAATACTTGATTGATTTAAATCATTTTTTAATCTTAATTCAAATTCACTTCCTGATATGCTTTTCTCCCTCTCATTTCGCCCAATATAGTATTCCCTAATTTCCTAAATGTTGTCCTTAATAAATGTTGGTTCAATAAAAAGAAATCTAAGGCTTTCCGCTTTTTTTAACTCAGCTTTCAACTCTTCAAATGCATAAATAGTAAAACAGGAAGAAATGAAGGAAAGTTTAGAGCCATAGGTTATATATTCCTTTAGAGTTTCACCTACTTTACCATTTTTTCTGTTGTCTAATATCTTTTCCAAAGCAACTCCAGATAAATAATTGTGTTTTCAGTCCTATTAATAATAATTTTTATTAATAACGTAATAATTATTATGTTCCTTCTAGTATTATTCTTCATTATTAGTAATATTTTTTAACTCTTTTTCTTAAAAAGTCTATAAAAATAATACTTAAAATCATTTTTTAAACAATTTAATACAGTTTGCTGAATACTTTAATTAATTTAGATTTATCAATCTCTAACAATATAAATTTTCTTCTTATGGGTTTCAATTCTTCAACCACTATAAAACCCTCTGAAGGTTTCTTAATCTTTTGCAGTAAATCTTTTGCAATATTTATTACATAGAATCTATTATGTGAAACGCCCATTTCTACTAATATATATATTAGTTTAGCTTTTATCTGCATGTCACTGATTGAATTATAAAAAGATAAACATTTATCTGCTATTGTATCAGTATAGTTAAAAGGCCATTCCTGCTCAGTGACATGGTTTTTAAATATTTCAATAATTTTTTCTACTATTTCTTTATAAGATATTAACATCTGAGCAAAAATATGACTTGGTAATTTCATTATAACTTCATTTACTTCATCTGGATTATCAATATTTTTTTGTAAATACATTATTATTTTTTCTATATCTTTACTATTTAAATGGATATCCTCCATGAACAGTGATTCAAGATTACCAAGTAGCAAATCTATATTATTTGTTTCTTCTGTATCGCTGATAGCACTAATAGCAGAATTAAAACTGTCCCTCAATTCTTCTATATTTGAAAATCTTTCTTCCCTATTTTTTTTAGTTGCCTTATTGATAACATAATTTATACTAGGTAAAATTGTAGATGTCTCTAAACTTGCAAAAGAATTTCCAGATGCAAAACATACATAAATAATTTTTCCAAGACTATATATATCTGTTCTTTTATCAACATGTTTAAAATCTTCGGATTGTTCAGGAGAAGAATAAAATTGAGTGCCAAAAGCTTCACCTGTAAAAGCTAACCTTATAGAATCTGAAAAAATATTTAAACATAGCCCAAAATCACTAATTACCAAATCATTGTCTGAATTCATTAAAATATTTGCTGGTTTCAAGTCTCTATGAAAAACGCCTTGTTCGTGTAAATAATATACTCCATCAAATATATTATTAAAGATTTTTTTTAATTTTGTGAAATCGCCTTTAATTGTTTGCAAATTTTCTTCCATGCTATATTTATATAAAGGCATTATGTAATAATATGGAATACTATTTAAATTCTCGCTAACGACCTTAATAATCCTCGGATGATTAAGTTGTTTTAATATTCTAACCTCTTTTTTAAATCTTTCTATAGATAGTGTATCTGTATTTTTTAATTCTTTTTTTGCGTAAGGTGTTGTCTCCTTTTTACCATCTACTATTTTATATACTTTATATGCGACTCCAAAACCACCGCTATTTCCAATTCTTTCACCATTTTCCCATTCAATTTTATGTATGCCCTGAATTTTAGCAGTATCTAGTGTAAGTTTTGATTTTTTATTAGTATTGTCTATTTCCATAATTTTTCTATTTTCATATAAAATTACTTAATTGAGTTCCCCCATATTTATTAGTAAAAAAAATATTTTTCAATATCGTTTCCATTCACTTTTCCTATTTAGGATATCCAAAAATCTTGATCTTTTTTTATCGGTTATTTCTTCACCAAAAGATACTCCCCTTCGCCTCTGATATGAATGTATTAAATATAATTTTTCTCTTGCTCTTGTCATTGAAACATAAAATAACCTAGCCTCCTCTACTAAATTTCCACGAGGATTTGGTATAATATCATCTTCTAAACCTAAAACTATAACTACATCACGGGTTAGACCTTTTGCCTTTCTCATAGATGTTATTTTTAAATTCTTTTGAACACAAAAGTTTTTTATTTCAAGTAATTTGTCAACTTCAAATATATCCTCCATTAGCTTTTTCGGTTTACACCAGATACCAGAAATATATGAAAGATGTTTTAAAAAATCTACTTTATCTTTGTCATTATATTTTTTATTTAAGGAATATAGCAACTTTAGTGCTCCATAAATATTTGATACTGTTTCGCTACTATTAGCTTCTTTAAACACAGAGTATAGATTATATTTTTTATTAACATTATTCCATAATTCAGCTATTGCTGTTTCTTCAATAATCCTATTTTCTATTGTTTTTTGTTTGCATTTTTTTGGATTTTTATCAGCTCCAGCAACTTTAAACGATCCATTATTCATTAAATATTCAATTACCAATCTTGTTGTAAAATTATCATTTGGATTGGTTAACCAAGTAAAGAATTTTTTTAAGCTATTCATGTTTTCTGGAAGAAAACTCTTAGGACAATCATATGGAATACCTTTTTTGTCTAACTCATTTACAAGTAGCGGAAGAAACCTATTATTAGGTATTAATATTAATACTGATTTTTCCTTTTTTAATGAACCTAAAGCAATTTTTGCTACTATTTCTGCTTCTTTCTTTTCACTTGGTACTTGATAAACTATAGGTTTATCACCGGTCACTTGTTTATAATCTAAATCTTTTGGCTTACCGGACCAATCATTATAATATTTTTCTAAAATTTTAAATGCATTATCCATAATTCCCTTATGGCATCGTCTACTTATATTTAAAGTTTCTTTTTTGGCACCTGGATAATCTTCTTCAAATCTTAGAATAAATCTTGGATCACCTCCACGAAATTTAAATATACTTTGCGCATCATCACCTACAACAAAAAGTCCTTCTCTTGATTCTCTTGATAACAATTCTATTAGACGAAATTGAGCGGTATTTATATCTTGGTATTCGTCTATAAGCAAATGTTGAGATTTTTCTTGATATTTTCTTAATATTGCTTCGTTGTTTTCTAATATTTCGCAAGCAAAAAGGATTTGGTCATCAAAATCGATATAATTACACTTAGCCATTATTTGCCTGTATTCATAACAGATTTTACATTCGTTTTTATGCTTTTTACAATCTCCATGTTGCTTACACCCCCTTGCTATTTCAGCATCTTTCTCACTTTGACCAACTATATATGCAGCATCTCTGTATAATAATTTCTTTATACTTTCATCAGGCTGTACTTCTAAATTTGTTTTTAATAAATTAACCTCTCTCGGTTTTTCCATCACAATACTATATCCTAATGAATGCATTGTTGATATATTGGGCAAATCTGATAAATTTAACTTAAATTTATCTTTAGGATCTATCAACATATTTATCATTTCTTGATTAGCTTCTTTTCCAAAGGTAATAACTGTAATATTTTCTTTATTAACTCCTTTCTTTAGTAATCTATTTACTCTATCTGCCAGTAGAAATGTTTTTCCGGTACCTGGACCAGATAATACTATAATAGGAGTTCCCTTATGGTTAACAATTTTTTCATATTTATTTAATATCATCCTGGATTATTTCTTTTTTTAAA
>CAYMPQ010000036.1:0-16788 GCA_964392345.1 uncultured Actinomycetota bacterium | reverse complement strand
GACATTTTTGGGGACATTTAAACCATTATATATACCTGTAGTTTCTTTTGTCAGTTTTTCTTCCAAATTTTTTGGGCGGTTAAATGTGATGTGGAAATAATTGAAATATTCTTTAAATTCAGGTAATTTAAGCTCCTCTGCTTTCAATTGTTTTATAATATTAAGCGTACCTCTACCCCAGTTATCAATAAGACCTGATAGGTATAAGATATTTGCTATTAGTTTATTTCTATGAATTGAAGGATGTTTTTTATATAAATTTTTAATAGTTAAACCCTTCATAAGATAACCGGGATTAGAGATTTCAATTTTGTCATCATAAACTGCAATATATACAAACCCATTTATTGTATAATCCATATGAATCATTGCATTTATTATTGCTTCACGAAGCGCTGGAATTGGGAGTTCCCATTTTTCAACTCTTAACAAGCCTTCGATTCTTGCAGTTATCTTCATATGTTCCTGAAGAAAATTAATTCCTTTTTCAAGGTTATCAAAAATATTGCTGCCGTAATCTTTCATATCCAGAAAAAACTCTTTTAGTTCATCTTTAAATCTTCCACATCTTAGTAGTGTATTTGGGAAAAATCTTGCAGATTCCTTTCCAAATAATACTACCGCAGCATTAGTTATTCCTTCGTCTGTAATAAGTTCAAGTTTTCTAAGTATAGTTTCTTTATCTTCTTTAGTGGCAGGCAGCCTTTTTGCTTCTCTCGCAAGCTTTAGAAATTTATTTATAGTGGATATTTTTAAATCAGAGAAGCTGGCTCTTTTAAATATTTGTCTTTCCCATGCAATCTGGTTAGCTTTCATAATTTTATCTTTTATTTCATCAGGCGGCATAACAACCGTTTCCGTACCGCTCCTGATATAGGCGACTCCCTTATAATAGTAAATCTCATCTGTGATTCTTTCTACTTTAACTTCTACTATGGGAATATTGTTAATATAAGTTGTAGCAATTTTTGGAGTAATTTGCGGTTTTATTTTATCTCTTATTTTTTGTGAAATTTCTCTTAGATTTTGATCGCTTAAAATCTGGCCAATAATATTTCCAGAATTACTAATTCCAAAATATAGCATGCCGCCTTTGTTGTTTAAAAAAGCGCATAAAGTTTTTAGCGCGCTATCCAGTTCGGAAATAGATTTCTTAAATTCAACTGTTTCGGATTCCTTGAAATTTGCAGTGTAAATTTCTTCAAGTTCTCGAATTATTACTGATTCACCGTTTACTATATTTTTAGAGTCTTCCCAATTCATACTGTTAAATTAATATCTAAAATTTAATATTATTTCTAAATATTTTATTATAAAAAAATACTTAATAAAAAACTTTTAAAAGCTACTAAATTAACAAATTCAGGTGCTAAATATCATCTAATTTAAAACCTATGCTTTTTAAATTTTTTCTTACCTCCTCTTCTAATTTTTGGGATTCTTTAAAACTCTCTGAAAGTTCTTTGGTAAGTTTCTCCATTTTTTCTTCAAAAACTTCATTATCTTCTTCAACTTCTTCAAACCCAACATACCTTCCTGGTGTTAGGATATAATCATTTGCTTTAATATCATCTATAGTTGCTTCTTTGCAGAATCCTGGAATATCTTTATATTGCCCACTTTCTCCTCTGTATGCGTGGTAAGTTGAAGCTATTTTTTCTATTTCAGCATCAGTTAAGACTCTGTGTCTTCTATCTATCATCTCTCCCATATTTCTTGCATCTATAAATAAGGTTTTTGAAGTTCTGTCTTTGAATTTTCCATTCTTTTTGTTTCTTGCAAGAAACCAGAGACAAACCGGAATTGATGTATTATAGAAAAGCTGAGATGGGAGGCTAATCATACAGTCAACCAGGCCATCTTCTATTATATTTTTCCTTATGTTTCCCTCGCCTGAAGTGTTAGACGACATTGAACCATTTGCTAAAACAAAACCAGTTATTCCATTGGGAGCAAGATGATGTATAAAGTGCTGAACCCATGCAAAGTTGGCATTACGTGATGGAGGTATGCCATACTTCCATCTTATATCTTCTCTTAAATTTTCTCCTCCCCAGTCAGAGTCATTAAATGGAGGATTTGCTAAGATGTAGCCTGCTTTTAAGTCTTTATGCAAATCATTTGAAAAGCTGTTGCCCCATTTAATATTTCCTTCTATACCTCTAATTGCCAGGTTCATATTGCAGAGCCGCCAGGTGGTTTGATTTGATTCCTGACCGTATATTGATATATCTCCAATTTTCCCCTGATGAGCAAGTACAAACTTTTCACTTTGAACAAACATTCCGCCTGAGCCGCAACATGGGTCATATACTCTTCCTTTGTATGGCTCTATCATTTCAACAAGCAGTTTTACTATACAGCGTGCAGTATAGAACTGGCCTCCTTTTTTACCTTCAGCATCTGCAAATTGGCCTAAAAAATATTCATAAACCTGGCCAAGCAAATCTTTGCCTTTGTTTTCCTTGTCCACCAGTCCTATATTTGAAATAAGATCAATTAACTCGCCAAGTCTCTGTTTGTCCAAAGCCTGTCTTCCATAGTCCTTGGGAAGGATACCTTTTAAGTGAGGATTGTCTCTTTCTATCGCATCCATTGCATTATCTATTAAATTGCCTATTTCAGGTCTTTTGGCATTATCCTGCAGATAATGCCATCTTGCTTCTTTAGGTACCCAGAATATGTTTTCGCCTCTGTATTCATCAGGATCTTCCGGATCTGCTCCATCTTTTATTTCAAGTTTTAATTGTTCATATCTTTGAGCAAATGCATCGGAAATGTATTTTAGAAATATTAAACCTAAAACTATGTGTTTATATTCTGCGGCATCCATATTGTTGCGAAGTTTATCTGCTGTAGCCCAGAGTTTTTGTTCGAGGTTTACCTCTTTATTGTTTTGAGCCATATTTACCACCAGATTTAATCAAAATTTTATTACTTTGATATTGCCAATTATTTGGCAGAATTTATTAAAAAAAGTATTTTAAGTTCATTAGTAGTAAAGTCAAATCTTATAACCATGTTAAGAGATATATCCTTGAAATCATGTTTCAGAAAATATTATACATATTTACATAATATTATCCTAATATTTAAATTAAAAATAGTGTATTTAAATATAGCCGGTGATTATAGTGTTATAAGAAATTTTTATACCGGAATACTTTTTTGTAAATAAGAAGTGAAAATTAATATGTGCTATGGAGACAGAATATTTCCAGGCAACACTCAACCTACGAAGAATAAAGCAGGACAAATTTCTTTACTAAAGCCGGGTCGAATTGGATGCCGGCATTTCTTTTAATTTCCTCTATAGCCTCCATTTTACTCATAGGTTTCTTATATGGCCTATGATTTGTCATAACATCATAAGCATCAGTAATTGCTATAATGCGCGAGATGACAGGAATTTTTTCTTTTTTTAACCCTTGTGGATAACCATTTCCATTCCACCATTCATGGTGAAAAAGTATGCCTTTTGCTACTTGAGATATTTGGGGAGATACGTTTGCAATGTGATAGCCTATTTCAGAATGATTTCTCATAATTTTCCATTCTTCCTCATTCAAAGTACCTTCTTTTGTTAAAATTTCATCTGGAATTGCGACTTTTCCAATATCATGCAATGTAGCCAAAAGTTCTAACTCGTCCAATTTATTTGCAGGTAAACCGATAGAATTGCCTAACTTTAAAGATAACTTTTTAATACGCTCCCCATGTTGCTCGGTTTCATAACTTTTTTCCCAAAGGGTTCTTCTTAGCGAAGATATCATAGAACTATAGATGCTTTTACCATTAAGCAACTTCCTCCTAATCATTCTTTCCTCTGCTTCCTTCATTACTGCGACAATGCTCTTACTGCTTCTGTCCTTAGTCGCAAAACCAATAGACAAACTTATCGGTACTTTCAAATTATCAATTTCTTTGCCATTTTTTTCTATTCTTTTAGCTATCTCATAACTATCATCGTATGAAGTTTTTGCAAGCAAAATTATAAACTCTCCTCCTCCCCACCTTGCAATAATATCCTCGCTTCTGCATGATTTTTTTAAAAGCTCAGCAACTTTTACAAGTAGTTTGTCTCCCTCGGCATAGCCGAAAGTATTATTTACCAATTTTAACCCATTCACATCTCCCACAATAATACTTATAGGTGATTGCCTGCTTGTATCTAATCTATTCAGCTCCACCTCAAAATAAGCCCTGCTGTGCAAACCAGTTAGTTTATCATAGAAAGATAAATACTTAATCTCCTCTTTTGTTTTTTCCAGTTCAGTTATATCATGCATCAGAACCACTTTACCAACATGCATGCCCTGCCAATTAAATATATCAGAAACATTTATATCGTAAATATCTTTTTTATCTTCCCTGTAAATGTAAAAACAACCACTTGATATATTTCTACTTCTTAATTCCTCCGTCTTGCTGCTTAAATAAGGAAATACTTTTTCCAATGGCTTTCCGATTATTTCCTTTATGTGTTTATTAAATATTCTTTGAAAAGAAGAATTTATATCTAATATATTATTCTGGCTATCTAATACAATAACTCCATCATTAATGCTTCCTACAACATTATCACAAGCAATGGGAACAATTTCTCCTATCTTTGATCTGGACAAAATTATAGCAGTTATTATGCCTCCTAGCCCTATTGAAACAGGCATTAGTTCAAGATGCGGAAAAGGTTCGATATCTAATAAATATAACATGATTGTCGATAGAGGAACCGTTAAAGCAAATAAAAAAACCCATGCTTGCCACTTATAGGTATAATTTGTGCTAATAAGCATCTGAATTATTAACACTGACCCAATCAATATTGAAAAGAGCAAATATATAATTGCTGCCCAGTGCCCCATTCCAAAAACTTTGTCTAATACCGAAAATCCCATAAAATTGCCCAGTGAAGCTTCCTTGATCATCAGGCCATGAAATTCATTGGTAAAAACCAATATTAAAACAATGACAGGTATAATGCATAGAAGGATAATATTTCGCTTTGTCTGCCATTTTCTAATACTGGTATACTGAAATGAAAAAGCAAGCCATGATATAGATACCGCTGAAATCCCAATATATTGTACTTTGCTGCATAAAAGTTTGAGCTGATAGCCAACAACCTCTAATTCCAGCAAATTCCCCAACATCCATATCATGCTTCCTATTATTATGAATGACTCTATCGTGCCCTGAGGTTTTTTTCTGAAAATATCTAGAAGGTTTACATAGCATACAGTTATTATTGAAAAAAATATTATTATAACTAATGGTATAGAATATGGTGAATTCTGCAAAAACATAAATTTATTCTAAAAATATAATCTTTATATGCAAAAATTAATGTATTATTATTTTGATACATCTAATAATAGTTAATTATTAACATTTTGCAACATTTATTACCTATCTTTTCCTAATATTTACGATAACCTAAAAATTTTTGCATTTATGTAAATAGTCACAAACATATTCTCTTAAATAGTTTGCATTAAGTTTAAAAAAATGAAGTTATTCGGTAAACTCATATTTAACATGTATGCTTGCATTAGTTGACTCAAATTTATAAACATCACTGTAAGAATTATTACTTACACCATTAAGACCAAATTTTAGCTGGAAATAAGATTTTCCGCTATTTATAGCATCCTGAAGTTCATCTTTTAAACTATCATTTGAAAAACTCAGGTCATTTAGGGTATCAGACGTGCTAAAAGTTTTTACAAGTGAACCACCAACAGCATAGTCATCAGGATAATCCAAACTGCCTCCATAATAAAATGCCTTTATATGCATCTCATCGCCTGCTGCCCATGGAGTACCGATATGGCTAACTCCGGCAATGATAATTCCAGCTTCTTCAACAGTCACATTGTCAAGACTACATATATCGCTTATATTAAAACTTAAATATCCCTTCACGGGTTCATCGGAATTATTGTCTCCAACATATACAAGAGTTCCACTTGTATGTACTCCAGATGTAGTCCCGGAGATATACCCGCTTCTACTGTCTTCAGCTGCTAAAGTAACATCAACTTCTACAACTTCTGGTGGAATATCACATCCCCAGCTAATATCTACAGCTGTAGTTGCTGAACCCTCTGAATTAGTAGCAGTAGCAGTAAGTATATAAGTTTCACCCGGGTCATGCAGATTAACCTGGGATTTTTTAGGACCCCACGCTCCATTGCTATCGTCCTTGCTAAACTCAACTGTTGGCGCAGGGCTGCCTGTAACTATAGCTTTTATTCTGTAATAGCAAATATTGTCTGCTGCTGAGTAAAGCGGGCCTTCATAAATCTCAAGCTCTATTGTTGGTGCTTCTTTTTCTTCTTCCTCCTCAGCTTCCTCCTCCTCTTTATCTTCTTCTTCGGCAGTTTCTTCCTCCTTGCTGCCTTCCTCCTCTTTAGCTATACTCTCTTCTTCTCCAACATCTATTTTTTCCTCAACAGGTGCCGCGCACTGATTGCAGACAGCAGCTGTGCCAAAAAGGAAAATAGCTGCTGCTATAGCAAGAAAAATATACAATTTATTTTTTTTCATAATAATCCTCTCGCATAATAAGATAGTAATATCTCGCTAATGCTTTTCCTGTCTAATAAAATAGTCTATCAGCTTATAGCCTTCATCAAAATATAATCCAGCTTTTTCAGCAAAAATTTCATCATATGAAGATGAAGGATTGTCAGTTATGTTAGTGCTGTCATAAATTAAAAAAGGCACAGGCTCCGAGGTGTGCGTTCTAAGTTTTATCGGAGTTCGGTGATCCGGCAATATCAGCATCCTGTAATCTTCTCCCTGTTTGTCCAAAGCTTCTTTTACCGTTCCGATCACTTTCTCATCAATTATTTCAATTGATTTTACTTTTTTCTCAATAGCTCCCTGATGGCTGCATTCATCCGGTGCTTCTATGTGGATATATACAAAATCCTGCCCATTTTTTAACTCCCTCACTGCAGCATCTGCTTTCCCTCTAAAATTTGTATTAATATTTCCAGTAGCATTTTCAACATCTACAGATTTTAATCCTGCACATATGCCAATGCCCTTAATAAGATCAACAGCTGATATTATTGAACCATTTAATTTATATTTTTTATAAAATAGGTCCAGCTTTGGTTTCTTGCCCTCTCCCCAGATCCATATAGAATTTGCAGGATTCAGCCCACTCTGCATACGTTTTTTATTAACTGGATGGTTTTTTAAAAGCCTGCTGCTTTTTATCATCATATCTAAAATAGTATCTTTGCACGGACCTTCTGGCAGGTATTTAGTAATTTTTTTATCTAAAATATCATGCGGCGGAGTTAAAGTAAATTCATGCGGCCCGTTTTTCCACACAATTACATGCCTGTAGCTCATGCCCGGGAAAAAATCAATCTCTTTAGTCCGAAGCTCTTTTTTTATGTCATTAATTAATATTTTAGCTTCTTCTGTTGATATCTCACCTGCGCTATAATCAATCATAACTTTATCGGTATAAGCATCCTCGCCAGACAATGTAACAAGGTTGCACCTGAACGTAACATCGCTCTCAGATAAATTAATTCCCATGCTTACAGCTTCAAGGGACGACCTGCCTGTATAATATCTTTTAGGGTCATATCCCATTACTGATAAGTTGGCAACATCGCTTCCGGGAGCTATTCCGTCTGGGATTGTTTTAACCATGCCTACCTTACCGTGCCTGGCAAGATAATTAATCACAGGCACACTTGCATACTGAAGGGGAGTTTTGTTATCTAGCGCTTCTATCCTGTAATCTGCTGCGCCATCCATTAATATCACAACATATTTCATAATATATACTCCCATCTTATGCTAATTTAGCTTGTTTGTTATACTGTGGTGCTGCCTGTGTTCCCTGTGCTTTCCAAAAAATTAAGCCAAACTTTATATTTTAAGTATCTTAAATATGGCGGATCCCATATCCTCTTTTTTGCAGACAATTCTGTGAAGTATTTTTCTTTTGCTTATGTCTTTTAAGCTTTTGGGGATACTGCAGTTTGACAACTCGGCTACTTTTTCTAAAAGATCAAAATCATCATAGCTGGCAAATTTTTTGTTTACTGCCTGCATAACGCTGTTTGGGAACTTAAAGGGGCTCGCAGTTGAGACAATAACGGTCTTTAAATTGTCTTTTGTATCTTTAACATATTTTTTATAGACACTGCAGGCAACTGCGGTATGCGTATCAATTAAATATCCGTAGTTATTATAAATATCCTTAATGGTTTTAAGTGTCTGATCATCTGTCGCAAACTCTCCATAAAAATCTTCAAGCAGTTTTTCTTTCATATCTTTTGTTATTGTAAATTTACCTTTTTTGTTTAAACTGTTAACCATGCTATTTATCACACTTGCATCATGGCTGCACAACTCATACAGAAGCCTTTCAAGATTGCTGGAAACAAGTATGTCCATTGACGGCGAGAGAGTAGCTTTTAGCTTCCTTTTTCTATTGTAAACACCTGTATTGATAAAATCATACAAAACATTGTTTTCGTTTGAGGCACATATCAATTTATTAATTGGCACACCCATTTTTTTTGCATAGTACCCGGCAAGGATATCGCCAAAATTACCTGTAGGAACTACCACATTTATTTTTTCGTTTTCACTGATTTTACCAAGCTTTCTGAGATTTAAATACGAGTGTACATAATATACTATCTGTGGAATTAATCTTCCTATATTAATTGAGTTTGCTGAAGAAAGCATGCAGTTATCAGCATTTAAAATTTCATTAAAACTTTTGTCATTGAAAATTGCTTTCACTCCTTTTTGGGCATCGTCAAAACTACCATCTATTGCAACTACATAGGTATTGCTGCCCTTCTGTGTTATCATCTGTCTTTCCTGAATCCGGCTTACGCCTTTTTTTGGATAAAATACTATTACTTTTGTTCCTTCTATGTTTGCAAAACCTTCAAGAGCTGCTTTGCCGGTATCTCCAGACGTAGCTGTAAGTATTACTATTTCCTTATTTATATTAAGCTTTTTGGCAGCTTCTTTTAAAAGATGCGGTAAAATAGAAAGAGCCATGTCTTTAAATGCAAGAGTTGGGCCATGGTAGAGCTCTAAAAAATACAGCCCTCCTTTTTCAGTTAAAGGTGCAATAGCTGGATTGTCAAACTTATCATCATACGCCCTGTCAATGCATTTTTTCAGTATCGGCTCTTTAAAATCTGTCAGGAACTTTTTCATTACATAAAAAGCCAGCGTTTTATAATCCATATCTTCAAGACATGACATGGGCCTGTCAATTTTTGGCAGCAACTCAGGAACATACAAGCCTCCATCGCCAGCAATGCCTCTCACTATTGCTTGTGAAGCCAGTATTTTTTCATCGTTGCTGCGGGTGCTTAAAAAATACAAATCAGACATATTTTAAATTTGCATGTGGTTTTATAAATTTGTTTACTCTAGTTCCTCTACTCTAATTACATTCAGTACTTTACTAACTGAATCTAACCTTGAAATTTCTTTTATTGATTTATATAAATTTTTATTCTTAACATCATGGGTTATAAATATCAACCGTGCAATTTTTTCTTTCACTGCCTGCTTTTGAACCATTGACTTGATGCTAACCATATTATCTCCAAATACTTTTGCTATTTTAGACAAAACCCCGGGTTTATCTACTACATCCACCAGTACATAAAATCTGCTTATTGTCTCATCTATAGATTTGATGTATCTGCTTTCAAAACAGCTGCATCCATATATCATGCCTTTTCTTTTCTTATCCAAATTTCTTGCAATTTTAATAATGTCACCTACCACCGAACTTGCTGTTGGCTTATCTCCTGCTCCTCTTCCATAACTCATTATTTCTCCAACATAATTACCATAAACATAAACAGCGTTATATGTATCTTCAATAGAAGCCAGAATATGACTTCTTGGTATAAGTGCCGGGTGAACCCTTACGCTAACACCATCCTCGTCTTTGCTTCCAATTGCCAGTAATTTTATCCTGTATCCCATAGCGCGTGCATTTTCTATATCATCACGAGTAATCTTTGTTATTCCTTCCTTATAAACATCGCTAAGGACAGTGCGTGAATTAAAGGCTATAGAGGCAAGTATTGCAAGTTTGCATGCAGCGTCATAACCTTCTATGTCTGCACTTGGATTAGCTTTTTCAGCATAACCCAACTTCTGCGCTTTTTTCAGGGCAGCCTCAAAGCTTAGGTCTTCCTTCTCCATCCTGGTCAATATGTAATTTGTAGTACCGTTAACAATCCCAACAATTTTGCTTATATTGTTAGATGCAAGCGAAGATTTAAGTGGTCCTACTATTGGTATTGCCCCTCCGACACTTGCTTCAAATAATATATCCACATTGCTGCCTTCTGCTATTTTAAACAACTTCTCTCCCCTGTTGGCCATAAGGTCTTTGTTGGCTGTCACAACATACTTCCCTGATTCCAGTGCACGAGAAACAAAATCATACGCTGGGTCTATGCCGCCGATTAATTCCACAACAATATCAATGCTTTTATCTGTAAAAATGTCACCTGCATCGCTGCTTACCTTCACACCCTCAAATTTTTTTGCAGAAGGATCTATCTTCTTTGTGTCTTTTTCCACTATTCTTATTACATTAAGATTCCTTTTTATTTTTTTAGCAAGATAGCTTTTTTGATTTTCAATTAATGAAAATACCATGCTTCCGATATACCCAAACCCAATCATTCCAATATTTATATCATTTAAATTTTTATCATCTCTATTCATATAGTTCCCTGTCTCCCAATATTAAATCTTTATATTCCTCTCTTTTTATCCATACCCAGCTTTTGCCGTCTTCCACTGCTACTACTGCGCTTTTAGGCTGTCCATTGTAGTTGCTTGCCATTGAATAGCAATAAGCCCCAGTTGCTGCAATAGCTATTAAATCCCCAACACAAACATCAGGAAGAGCTATGTCTGGAATAAGAACATCTCCGCTTTCACAATGCTTTCCAACTATTGAATAAGTCTTGCATAACCTTTTGTAATCTTTGGCACTGCCATCATTGCCCATCTTGTTAGCAATACAGGCATTATATTTGGCCTTATACAGCATTGGCCTTATGTTATCAGACATACCTCCGTCCACAGATATGTAGTTTTTAACTCCCGGTATTTCTTTTATAACTCCAACCTCATAGAAAGTCATACCTGAATTTCCAACTATGGATCTGCCTGGTTCTAAATATACCTTGTCAAGTTTAATACCATATCTTTTTTCATTCTTTTTTACAGCCTGATATATTACGCGAGACAAATCCTCTATAGAAGGTGGCTCATCTTCCGGAATATACTTTATTCCAAGCCCGCCGCCAACATTTATATGGCTGATGTTAAGCCCTAATTTATTCTTTACATCCCTGATGAATTTAAACATTACTTCTACCAATTTAGAATAACATGCCAGATTAAAAATCTGAGATCCCACATGGGCATGAAACCCAACAAGTGTAAGGTTACTGCTGGCTGCTGCTTTTTCAACTGCACTCAAAGCTCCATTATGATGTAGGCCAAATCCAAATTTAGATTCTACCATACCTGTTTGGATATATTCATGGGTAGAAGCTTTTATTCCTGGAGTAATCCTTAACATTATTTTTTGATTTAAATTATACTTTTTACACAGCCTGTTCAAATATTCCAATTCCTTAAAATTATCAACAATAAAGCACCCTACTTTATTTTCCAAGCTATACTCAATTTCACTTTTAGATTTATTGTTGCCATGGAAAAAAATCCTGTCAGCCGGAAAACCGCTTTTCAGGGCAATATATAACTCTCCGCCGGTAGATACATCAAGGCTTAAGCCTTCTTTGCCTATAAGCTGGCATATTGCAATACCGGCAAATGCTTTTGAAGCATATATTACTTCAGCCTCCAAGTCTGTAAAGTTAAAGCTTTCCTTATAGCTGCGGCACTGCTTTTTAATAGTTGCAATATCTATTACATATACTGGGGTCCCATATTTTTGCTGTAGCTCCACCGTATCGCACCCACCTATAACCAGATGCCCTCTGCTATTCACCTTGCTGGTTACTGGCATTAACATACTCAATTTCTTCTCCTTCTTTTGTCCATTTCTCATCACATTTTCTCAGGAGCACTTATATTCAACATCTTCAGTGCATTTTTGAGAACTATCTTAATTAACAATAGCAACGCAAGCCTGTTTAAATTTACTTTATTTTTCGTAATAATTCTATAATGATTGTAAAAATAATGGAACTCAGATGCCAGTTTGTACAGATATTGAGTTACAAAATAAGGGGAATTATTTTTACAGCTACTGTAAATTACATCGGGATACATGATCATTGTTTTTGCAAGATCCCTTTCAGTTTTAGTTTTAAATTCCATCTCTGAAATATTTATTTTATCCAGGTTAAAATTGTCTATATCCGTATCAGTGCTGCTTTTTATCTTTCTAATAATGCTTTCAATACGCGCATGCGTATACTGCACATAATATACTGGATTTTGATTTGATCTTTTCTTTGCTAAATCAATGTCAAAATCCATAGGGGTATCAAAAGAATTCATGCAAAAGAAATATCTAATTGAATCTTTTCCAACTTCTAAAATTAAGTCCCTTAAAGTGTAAACTTTCCCCTTTCTCCTGGACATTTTAAGAACTTTTCCACTTTTAATTATTCTTACAAGCTGGCCAATAATTACAACAATCTTATCTTCATCTATTCCCAGTGCCTTGCCAACTGCTTTTAGTCTCTTAACATAACCATGGTGGTCAGCACCAAGTATATAAATCAATGTGTCAAAGCCTCTTTCAATTTTATTTATCAGATACAATATGTCTGATGCAAAGTAAGTTGGATTCCCATCACTTCTAACAACCACCCTGTCTTTATCATCGCCAAATTCTGAAGATTTAAACCACAGAGCCCCATCTTTTTCATAAATAACATTTTTATCTCTTAGCTTGCCTGTTACCTTTTCAAAATTAGAATCTTTATATAAATCTTTCTCGTAAAACCACCTGCCAAACACTACGCCAACGGAAGAAAGAGTGTCCCTGATATGAGAAACCATAAGTTTAACAGCTTCCTCCTCAAGAGCTGCTGTATCTACGATATTATTTTCGTTTCCATGTAAAATGAATTTGTCATCATATTTGTCAATTATTTTTTCAACCACAATGGATACTGATGCTTCGGGGTAGCCATCCTCTGGATAGGGAACCTCTATATTAAAATGTCTGAGGTAAAGGCATTTTACACAATTAGCAAAATTTCTTATCTGCGCTCCATAATCATTTACATAATATTCCCTAAAGACATCATACCCGTTAGCAGAATAAATATTTGCAAGGCTGTCTCCAAGCACACCCCATCTTCCATGTCCAATGTGAAGACTGCCTGTAGGATTTGAGCTGACATATTCTAACTGAATCCGTGTTCCCTGCCCGCTTTTATTAAAACCAAAGCATTCTTTTTCAGCAATTATTTTTTTAAGCTCTTCCCTGATAAAACTGTCCTTGAAATTAAAATTTATAAAACCAGGTTTTTCAATGGTTATGCTGTCAACTTCATCCCAATTTGAGATTATGTCTTCTTTTATTGTCTGGGCAATCACCAGCGGATTTTCTCTCAGCACAGGGGCCAGGACCATGGAGGCATTTGTTGAAAGATCACCAAAATCTTTATTCTTAGGTTCAGATATATTAAAATTATTTAAAACTTCTGCCATGTCGCTATTATTTATAGAAAAGGACTTAGCTTTCAATAATTCATTTATATTTTTTTCTAATCTCTTTTTTAAATTATTGATAATCAACGCTTTTTAACCCTTAAATATATAGTTACGTTTTTTAATTATAAATAAAAAATTAAATATTGAGTTTCGCCTGGAGCCGATGACCGGACTTGAACCGATAACCTGCTCATTACGAATGAGCTGCTCTACCAGTTGAGCTACATCGGCTGATCTACTTTTCCTCAATTGTATTTTTTTTATCGCTATCTTCTTTAACCAATTTAATCTGTGCTAACGGGACTGAAACCTTGTTCTCATTTTCAAATTCCACGATCACACATTTTTTTAGAGGTTCATATCCGCTAATAATACCGCTCCCTTGAGGACATTCTACTTTTACCCCAACTTCAGGAGCTTTTTCAGCAAATTTCCCGTATTCGCCATACTCATAATTTAGGCAACACATAAGTTTCCCACATATGCCAGATATTTTTAGCGGGTTTAAAGGAAGATTTTGATCCTTCGCCATTTTTACAGAAATAGACTGAAAATCGGTCAAAAAACTCTTGCAGCACAGGTCCATTCCGCAGAGACCAAGTCCGCCTATTATTCTTGCTTCATCTCTTACGCCAATCTGGCGCAGTTCTATTCTAATTTTAAAAAACGAAGCCAGCTCTTTTACCATCCCCCTAAAATCCACCCTTTTATCCGAAGTAAAATAAAAAATCATTTTACTTCTGTCAAAGACTACACGAACATTTATCAATTTCATAGACAGGTTATGCTCTCTGGCAAGCTCCTTAAATTTTCCGTACCCTTCCTTCTCTTTGGTTTTATTTATTTCATTAATTGATACATCATGATATGTGGCTTTACGAATAATTTTACTCAAAGAAGAAGTGCTCTTCTCGTCAACATCTGCAACTAACGAAACTATTTTACCAAGTTCAATAGCATCGCCAAGATGGCAAATAACTTCATCCCCTACCTCCACAGGTATATCACTAGAATAATAATGCGTTCTTCCACTTTTTCTAAAAACTACACCGGCAATTAACAACATCAAATATCACCTCTGCTCTATTAATAACGCAAATTTTGAAACTTAATAAAAATATTGTCCAAAGTCAGCTCTAAATAAATAGAAAAATTTAAATAATCTCTACTTTTTTCTATCGTCTCCAGCAACCAAAAGATTTCTTTTGCTTTGACATTTTTAAAATTTTCCTCAATAAATAAATAGTTCTGCCTATAATTTAAAACTTCATCATTGGCACCAAACTTAACTATCAATACATCGACCAGCCAGGCTGATATTATATCAAAAACCTGATTTATACCCAACTTATAAAATTTGTTTATTTGCCTTTTGTGCTTTGACTTTAAAATTTTTAAATATTTGCTTATGTCGCCTTTGTCTCCGCCACTATTTTTAACTTCCTGTAGTTCCTTGTCCTGGGTTGCTTTAGTTTCCTCTTCCATTTCCTTTAATATGCTGATTATCTCCAGGCTTAGGTTCAAAGGATTAACATAAGTCCTATCCCTTGATTTTATCATATTCTTTATTCCCTTATTCAAACTACTAAAAATAGCAGCAAAATCGGCATTTTCCACATCACTTTGGACCAGTTTAAAATTCCAATTAAAAACAAGGCATCTTGAAACAATTGTCGGAAGAATTGCTGAAATATCTTCGGTCAACAGAATAAAGATGCTGCCGTCAGGGGGTTCTTCCAGTGTCTTGAGAAGTCTGTTTGAAGCCTGCTCATTCATAATCTCAGCATTTTTAATAACGCATATCTTTTTCCCCGGCATATATGAGCTGACGCTCATAAATTTCTGCAGTTCCATTATTTTATCTATTGTTAATATATTTCCTTCTGACTCCACAATATTTAAATTAGGGTATATTCCCTTTAATGTATTTCTGCATGTATCACATCTTCCGCAACCTTTTTCATAACAATTAATAGAAGCAGAAAATACCAGAGCAAGCCTGCAGAGCAAGACTATGCTGTTTCCATAAAATAAATATGCATGAGAAATATCTCTATGCTCTACTGAATTTTTGAGTAATTTGATATTTGTTTTATTCCTGTCTTCTTCTACTAAAAAGTCAAGGCTGTCTAAAATTTCCATAACAACATATATTTTTAAGTTTTTTCAAGCAAATTAAAAGAGATCAGATGAGCCTTTTTTCTTTTAAAACTCGTTCCACGTTATCTTTTATTTCACTAAATATGCTTTGTATATCCTTTCCGCCATCCAGCACTATAAATCTATCCTTATTTTCTCCTGCAATTTCTAAATACCCCTTGCAAATTTTTTCCTTAAATAAATCTTCTTCTGCTTCAATCCTATCTTTTTCCCTGTTTGTAATCTTTATCCTCTCTTCACCCTTGCAAACCTTTATCGAGAGCAAAAATGTTAAGTCAGGCACTACATTGCTGCAAGCCCAGAGGCTCATATTTAAAATTTGCTCTTTCCCTAATTTTCTTGCTATCCCCTGATAAACAACTGTTGAATCAAAAAATCTATCACAAATTACAATGCTTCCGTTATTCAGCGCTGGCATTATTACTTTAGACGTAAGCTCTGCCCTGGAAGCCAGAAAAAGGAGCGCTTCTGTTTTATAATCCATGCCGGAATATTTTCTGCTCAAAAGAGCATCTCTGATTTTCTCTCCGACAGCGGTACCGCCGGGCTCCATGGTAACAACTGCATCAAGACCTTTTTTCTTTAAAAAATCATGCAGAAGTTTTATTTGAGTTGTCTTACCGGACCCATCCAGCCCTTCAAATGTTATAAATAAGCCTTTCATAATCAAATTAACCTCTTATAGTTTTTTTAGATAACCTTCAATAACAATATTTTAACATGAATGGGTAAATAATTATAAGCTAAGTTGATAGCAGGCAATTTCTAAGTTCCAAAAATATTTTAGGTATAAACTTAATTCCGGACTTAAAAGAAAAGGTTATACAGCACACAGCTTCAGGCATAGTTTTGCCACCCACCTGGTTGAAGCCGGGGTTGATCTTTTTAAGGTTC
>CAYMPQ010000035.1:0-17381 GCA_964392345.1 uncultured Actinomycetota bacterium | reverse complement strand
TATCTATTCGCACATTTATTAATTTTATTCATCTAATATTAATTTTACTAAAGGTCCCTCGACTGAAGTCGGGGAAGTTTCACTAATGAAAGTTCGTTTTTAGATAGCCAGAATGCAACTGGTTTTTTTCTTTTCCTATTCATATTTTTATAAATATGTTTTCCGATAAAGAGTCTGGACGGGTTATATTTTAAAAGTTCAATACGACTTACTTCTGATTTCAATTGTGATTATACTAATAACCTTCTCTTTGCCATCAATTTCATAAAATAGTCTAAAGCTCCCAATTCTATATCGCCATGTCTCTGGTTTGTAGGTTTGTAATTTTTTAATGTCCTTGCCAAAATATAGGTTATTTTTTATTTGAGAGTATACAGTATCTAATATTTTACTATATATTTTTCTTTGGTCTGGCTTGTCTAACTTTTTTAAATCTTTTAAAAATTGATTTGTTTCAAATATCTTAAACAAATCTACCCTTTTTATGCTTTGCGTCTAAACTGCCTCTTTGTAATCTTTCTAACAAATCAGCGTTACTTAAAATTTCTCTCATCTCAAACTCATCTATTAGTTCGATCTGTTCAATATATGTTAAGGCTGCTGTCTCTATAAAATTAGAAAGAGTTCTATTTTCACTCTTTGCATGCTCCTTTAATTTTTCATATAGGTTACTTTTTATACGCAAAGTTACTGTTTTAGACATATTATTCCTTGAATACATTATATTACTTATGAATACATTATATTCACAGGTAAGCATAATGTCAACTTTTGCCCGGATCTTGTCCCTTTTATGTGGGATCCATTAATTAGTATTTATATCATCTCTCACTGCTTGAAACTAAAGGCCAAGAATATCTTTTATGGCTTCTACCTTATCCAATCTCTCCCATGTAAAATCTCTGTCCCGTCTTCCAAAATGTCCATAAGCAGCTGTTTTCTTATAAATCGGTCTTTTCAAGTCTAAATCCCTTGTAATTGCCCCGGGTCTTAAATCAAATACCTCTACTACTGCTTTTTCAATTTTAGCAATATCCACCTTTTCCGTACCAAAAGCATTAATCATAACCGAGACTGGGTGCGAAACTCCGATAGCGTACGCAATCTGGATCTCAAGCTTGCCAGCAGCCCCGCTTGCCACAATATTTTTAGCAACATACCTTGCGGCATACGAAGCAGACCTGTCTACCTTGGATGGATCCTTGCCAGAAAAGCACCCGCCTCCATGTCTCGCTGTTCCTCCATAAGTATCTACAATAATTTTCCTGCCTGTAACACCAGAATCCCCCATAGGGCCTCCGGTAACAAACATCCCTGTTGGATTAACATATAATTTCAAATCTTTGCTTAAATACTCTTCGGGAATAATAGGTTTTATTACAAATTCTCTAACATCCGGCTCAATCTGTGTTTCAATATCTATGCCCGGTGCATGCTGGGTTGCTATAACTATTGTTTCAACCGCAACAGGCCTGTCACCTTCATACCTTACGGTAACCTGGCTTTTGCCGTCAGGACGAAGGTATGGTATTGTTCCCGATCTTCTTACCTCTGCCAATCTATGCGCTAACTTATGGGCCAGCTGTATCGGAAGAGGCATGAGCTCCTGAGTTTCGCTGCAGGCATAACCAAACATCATCCCCTGGTCACCTGCACCCTGGCTATCAATTTCATCCTCATAGTTGTCACCAGTCCTAATTTCAATAGACTTTTTTACACCCTGTGCTATATCAAGAGATTGGTTTCCTATTGAAGTCAATATGCCGCAAGTATGGTAATCAAAACCATATTCTGCATTCGTGTATCCAATACCTTTTACCGTATCTCTAACTATTTTTTGTATATCAACATAAGTATCGGTTGTAACTTCGCCTGCGACTATTACAATTCCTGTTTTTAGAAGTGTTTCAACAGCTACTCTGCAATCCGGGTCATCCACTATAATTGCGTCAAGCACTGCATCTGAAATTTGGTCAGCCATCTTGTCAGGATGCCCTTCTGTAACTGATTCTGAAGTAAATAAATAATTCCTTTTTTCTGACATGCGCCTCTCCTATCTACCGCCCTATTCTTTAATATTTTTAATAATTTCATCCCAGATTTCTCTGGCAATAATCCTCTTTTTATCTTTTGCTAATTTTTTAGTGCAGCCATCTTGTGTGACAATGGTAACCTCGTTAAAATCGCTCATCATACCAATATCTTTTCTTGATATGTCATTTCCTACCATCATATCAATATTTTTACCCCTAATTTTATCTAAAGTATTCTTAACATCATCGGTACTTTCAGCAGAAAAACCAACCAAATACTGGCTTTTACCTTTTTTGTCAGCCAGGATATGTAAAATATTTTCATTTTCTTTAAACTTTAGTTTAGATATTATGTTATCTTTTTTCTTTAACTTATAATCATATCTTTTTTCAGGAATAATATCACTTATTGCCGCAGCCATGATGGTAACATCGCTTTTGCTAAAATGCTTCAGCACTTCATTTTTAATATCGCTGGAACTTTTAACATAAACAACATCAACACCATAAAGAGCAGGTAAATTTTCATTTGCACTAATTAAAATAACTTTTTCAGCTCCCCTGAAATAAGCTTCTTCTGCTAAAGCATGGCCCATCTTACCGCTGGAGTAATTTGAGATATATCTCACAGTATCTATGTCCTCTCTGGTTCCGCCGGCAGTTATCATAACTTTTTTGCCTGCCAGGTCTCCGCAGTACTGCAGAAGGTCTCCTGCTTTTTCCATAACGATATACTCATCCTCCATCCTGCCAAGTCCATTTTCACCACAGGCTAGTTTTCCTTTTTTTGGTCCGACAAAAAAATATTTTCCCATCCCCTCCAAAGTGCTGATATTTGACTGCACGGCAGGATTTAGATACAAACTCTCATTCATTGCTGGAGCGATAACAACAGGACATTTAGCAGCAATAATAGTTGTGGTAAGGAAATTATCACAAATTCCACATGCTAATTTGGAAATAGTATTGGCAGTTGCAGGAGCAAGGATAATTATATCCACGCTGTGAGCAAGAGAAACGTGATAAAGCTTATCTTTATTACTGAATAACTCTACAACAGTTTCATTCCTGCTTATAGAACTGAAAGTTAATGGATTTACAAATTTTGTAGCATTGGGAGTCATAACGACAACTACGCTGGCGCCTGATTGAGTTAACCTGCTGCAAATTTGTGCAGACTTATATGCAGCTATGGAACCTGTAACCCCCAACATAATATTTTTATTTTTAAATATAAAAACATTCTTGTCCATTTATTAAATTACTTCACTCTATTTTTTCACTGGTAAAACTGATTTTGCCTTCTTTTATTTCATTTAATGATATTTCCAGCGGATCATTGGATTGCAAATCCGTTAAAGGGCGTACTGCGTTTGTTCTTTCCATGTGATCCTTTGCTGACAGATACTCGGCAAGCTCTCTTGCTCTTTTAGCTATTAATATGCACAATATGTATTTATTACCAGTTTTTTCCAACAAATCAACCATATTTGGAATGGCCATCTAACTGTTTCCCCCTTTTTTTGAAATTAAGACATTTTTTAAATTAAGTAAAGCTTCATTATAATTATTATTTATTATTATGCAATTATAATATTTTTGATATTCCAGTTCACGTTTGGCAATATCAATCCTTTTTTTAATCTCATCTACGTTATCTGTCCCTCTCCCTGTAATTCTTTCTTCAAGCTGTTTTAAAGAAGATACGGTTATAAATATTAAAAATGCATCTTTTATTTTTTCCTTAACCTGCATGGCCCCTTTTACTTCAATCTCCAAAATAACATTTTCCCCTGAATTTAATTGGTTTACTACAAATTCTTTCGGAGTACCATAAAGGTAGCCGCAGTAAGGAGCCCACTCAAGAAATAAATCCTTTTTTATTAGCTCTTCAAACTCTTCTTTTGTGACAAACCTGTATTGTCTGCCTGGAACTTCGTCTTTTCTTTTTGGCCGGGTAGTGACAGAGACTGATTTAACAAATCCGCTTAAATCATTTAATGCATCATTTATCAGACTACTTTTTCCAACTCCTGAGGGACCTGAAATTATAAACAGCTTTCCATTGCTCACTTTTTACTTTTTACCTATTTTCTATATTTTTCAAGTATATCTAAAATTTCAAATAAGTTAATCCATCTGTATTTGAAAATACTTATAAAAGCTCTTCTTTTGGCTTTTGCCCAAACCACCAATCCTTTTACTGCTGCTGATCTTCAGCTCTCTAAGTATTTTCTCAGCAGAAACCCTGCCTTTTCCCGGTTGCGAGCTAACAAGATCTATTACTTTCATTTTAGAAATACAGTCACCAAGCAAGTCTTTATCCCTGAACAGCGTTGCTATATCAATTTCACCTTTTTTTAGTAAATTTTTTATATTCGCTCTTTTTTTTCTTGCGAGCAGCGCTCTTTTCAGACCTTTTCTTCTGCTTTCCTCAGTTAGAATAGGGAGAGGCATAATAACTTTCTTTACGTGTTTATAAAAGTTTACACCATTAGAATATACTAATCCATTAGAGTATACTAATATAAGGGATGGATTTCAATTAATTTTTGCTATTTTTGTTATTATTCCTGTTTTTTACTTCCAGGATATACAAATTGCAAATTATCCCTGCACATAGGACAGTTCTGCGGAAGATACTTTTTTATATCTAATTTAATAAGATGGCAATATGGAAATTCAAACCTTATATTATCCGATCTATCCACAATGCTGGAAATAGCCTGTATGTCTGCCTTACTTTCTTTACAAATACCTATAACCTCTTTTACTGACCCGCCAGTGGTAATTACATCTTCAGCAATAATTATTTTTTCACCGGGATTAATTACAAATCCTCTCCTGAGTTCCATGATGTTTTTTACCCTTTCAGTAAATACCATTCTTGCGTTCAGTTCGTAAGCCAGCATATATCCAAACAAAATTCCTCCTATGGCAGGTGATACAACGGCCTGCACTTTCTCTGCACCCATTTCCTTCTTTATGATGCCCGCAGCATGGCTGGCAATTTTTAAAGTTAGTTTAGGATGCTGCAAAAGTTTAGCACACTGAAGATAGTATTTACTGTGGTATCCTGATGTTAGCTTAAAATGTCCTTCCATTATAGAGTCTGTTTCTTTTAATATTTTTAAAACATCAAGACCTTCGGCTTGCTTTACTACTTTTATCATTTTTTTGACACCTTCTTTATTTTTTCTAAAAATACATTAATGGCTTCACTTATGTTATCTTTCCCGGTAATAGATCTTCCGACAATTATAAAATCAGCCCCATCCAGTATAGCTTCATCCGGGGTGCCGAACCTTTTTTGATCTGCCGGCGAATCTTCGCTTAGCCTTATTCCGGGAGTTGCTATAAAAAAATTATTACCGTATGTTTTTCTTATTAGTTTAACTTCATTGGGAGAACAAATTATGCCATCCAGATTAGAATTTAATGCTACTTCAACGAGATTTAGAACAGAATCATTGTAGCCATTCTTAAAACCAAGGCTTTTTAAATCCTTATCATCCAGACTTGTCAAAATTGTAACGCCGAATAACATTGGCGGAAACATTCCACTGCTAATTGAGAGTTCGCATATTTTCTCACTGGCATCTTTTAACATCACGCCTCCGCCAAGGGTGTGTATTGTTATCATCTCAACACCAAGCTTGCTGATTGCTGCAGCTGCCTTGCAAACTGTATTTGGTATATCATGCAGCTTTGCATCCAGCAGTACTTTGTACCCAAAGCTTCTGACAGTGCTTATAATATCAAGCCCTGTGCTGTAAATTAATTCCAATCCTAATTTTAAAGTCTTTACCTTGTTGTCAATTTCCCTGCACATCCTTATAACTTCACTTTTGCTGCTAACATCAATGCTTATAATCAACCTGTCCGAGGCATCAAGTTTCTTCCTTTTTAATTCTATTTTTCCCATGCAAAACTTAGATGAGTTCAACAAATTGCCTTTCCTATAATTTTGTTAATATCATTAATACCTTTTTTGTTTAAGTAATTTCTTATTCCATCAATTATCTTTTTGCCAGCTTCATAATCAACAAAGTTTGCAGTTCCTACCCCTATGGCGCTAGCTCCGGCAACAAGGAATTCCACAGCATCACTCCAATCACAAATACCTCCCATTCCAATTATGGGAAGAATATTAGCCTTTGCCAAAAAATACACTTTTGCCAGTGCTATTGGCTTTATTGCGGGCCCTGACATCCCTCCTGTAATATTTCCAAGCCTTGGCTTAAATGTGTCTATATCTATAGCTGTTCCAACTATAGAATTTATAATAGATACTGCCTCTGCCCCACCGCATTTGGCTCTGGCTGCAGATTCTATGATAGAGTCGGAATTTGGACTTAATTTTACTATCAGAGGAATTTCTAAAATTTTACATACTGCCTCAGTAATCTTTTCCACTTCCGCAGGCATTGAAGAAAAAGCAATTCCCCCTTCCTTCACATTAGGGCATGAAAGATTAAGTTCAACTGCAAGCAGGCTGGATTCAATTTTTTTTACTTTTCGTGCTATTTTTTTAAATTCTCCAAGATTATCTCCAAATATGCTTAAAATAATTCCAGCCCCGAGAGATTTTATTTCAGGAAGATGATTTTTTATAAAGAAATCTATACCTTCATTTTGCAGCCCAATGGAATTTAACATTCCACATGCAGTTTCCCATATCCTTGGAGGAGGGTTGCCGGCTCTGCTTCCAAGGGAAAAGCTTTTTGTTGTGACAGCCCCTAAAATGCCTACATCGTAAAACTCGGAATACTCCAAACCGCTGGAAAAGGTTCCAGAGCATGTCACAACAGGGTTTTTAAGTTTTATCCTGCCAAGGTTCACAGATAAATTGATACCGCTTCCTTCAGTCAAATATTACCTCCATTAAATCAAATGCAGGTCCGTCCTTACATACAGTTTTATATACAAAACTTCCATTTCCGTCTTTGATTTTTACCGCACACCCCTTGCAAACTCCAACTCCACAGGCCATCCTTTCTTCCAGCAGCGCTGTCACGGATATTTTCTTTCCGGCTAATATGTCCTGCATGGATATCAGCATATCTTTTGACCCGCAGCAATAAATTTTATAGCCTTTATATTTTTTAATATTTTCTTTTACAAAATCTGTAGCCAGGCCCCTGTCACCCCATGATCCATCTTCCGTAAATACCCTGTAGTTTATCCTTAACCTGATTAAATCACTGCTCCACCCGATAAAATTATTATCCTTAAACCCTGCTGCAAAAAAAATATTTTTCCCTTTTTGCGCCAGAGTTCTTGCTAAAAAGTAAAGTGGAGCAATTCCAACCCCTCCGCCTACAAGTAAAAATTTTTTACTTTTGTCGTCAGTGGCTGCAGCATTTCCCAGCGGGCCGGCAAAATTTAAATTACTGCCTTTTTTTAGTCCTGATAAGAATTTAGTCCCCTTGCCTTTTTCCAAATATAATATAGAAAACACGTTATATTCCTTTTCTACATTATAAATACTAAAAGGTCTCCTGAGTAAAGGGTCGAGTATGCCATCCTGGGAACATTTTACATTTACAAATTGCCCGGCATTTGCATTTCTGCAGATGTACGGCGAAAAAACTTCTATTTTGTACAGGCCTTTTCCGCATTTTTCATTTGATATTATTTCACCACTTAGCAGCTTCATCTGTACTCCTGGATAGGTTTAACATTAACTTCAGGGTTAGACCTCAGCTCAGCAATTCCCTGAACAGCAGCTGCAGCCCCTGTTATTGTAGTGATGGATGGAACGTTATGGAGTACCGCAGCTGTCCTGAGATAGTAGCCATCACTTCTGGCACTTCTTCCTTCCGGCGTATTTATAATAAGATCAATCTCGCCATTCTTTATCATGTCCAATACATTGGGCCTGCCTTCTCTTATCTTTAAAACTAAATCACATTTTATCCCATTTTTTTCCAGTACTTCATAAGTGCCTTTGGTGGAAATTATTTTAAAATGCATACCTGCAAGTTTTTTTGCTGTGTCCACTATTGTTTTTTTGTCCTTGTCGTTTACACTGATAAAGACAGTCCCGGAAGTCGGGAAAAATTGATTTGTTGCAATTTGAGTTTTTGCAAAAGCAATCCCAAAGCTGCTGTCTATTCCCATCACTTCGCCTGTTGACTTCATTTCCGGTCCCAGTATTGTGTCAACGCCCGGGAACCTGTTAAACGGCATAACTGCCTCCTTGATACTAAAATGGCCAAGAGCTGTAGAATCTATTCTTTTAAAATCCATATCCTTCAGCTTCTTCCCTGCCATAACCCTTGCTGCTAGTTTTGCAAGCGGCAGGTTAATTGACTTGCTGACAAAAGGTATTGTTCTGGAAGCTCTTGGATTTGCTTCCAAAACATAAACTGTAGAATTTTTTACTGCATATTGTATATTCATGAGCCCTATTACATTAAGTCCTCTTGCTATTTTATAGGTATGCTCCTTAATAGTATTTATCTCTTCCTTGCCAAGTGTAAACGGAGGGATTACGCAGGCGCTGTCTCCGGAATGGATCCCTGCTTCTTCAATATGCTCCATTATCCCGCCAATAAAAAGCTCGTCTCCGTCATATATCGCATCCACATCCACTTCTATGGCACTCTCCAAAAATTTATCAATTAAAATCGGGCGATCGTGGGATACAATGGCTGCATCTTTAACATAATTTATAAGGTTTTCTTCTGTATAAACAATATTCATGGCTCTCCCGCCAAGCACATAAGAAGGCCTCACAAGCACAGGGTATCCTATTCTCGCTGCTATTTTTTTTGCTTCCTCCGCATTCATTGCAGTTCCATTTTCTGGCTGCGGAATCCCAAGTTTTGCAAGCATTGCTCCAAACCTTTTCCTGTCCTCTGCCAGATCAATATTGTCAGGCGAGGTCCCTAAAATTTTTACACCTTCATTTTGCAGTTTGATCGCAAGCTTTAATGGAGTCTGACCGCCAAATTGAACTATTACACCATGAGGTTTTTCAGCTTCTACTATGTTCATGACATCTTCAAAAGTCAGCGGCTCAAAATAAAGCCTGTCAGAAGTATCGTAATCTGTGCTCACTGTTTCAGGATTGCAGTTTACCATAATAGTCTCAAAACCATCGTCATGAAGTGCAAAAGAAGCATGAACGCAGCAGTAGTCAAATTCTATTCCCTGACCAATTCTGTTTGGCCCGCTTCCAAGTATGATTATCCTTTTCTTATCCGATTGCTTTACTTCATCTTCGGATTCATAAGTAGAATAATAATAAGGGGTATATGCTTCAAATTCTGCGGCGCATGTATCCACTGTTTTAAAAGTTACACCAATATTAAACTTTTTCCTGAGATTTTTAATACTTTCTTCACTGCATCCGCACAGATAGGAGATCTGGACATCAGAATATCCTAACTTTTTTGCTTCGTATAACTTTTCCATGGTAATATTTTTTAAAGTATATTTTTTAAATTCTTTTTCAAATTCCACCAGCTGTTTTATGTTATTTAAAAACCATGGATCTATTTTTGTATAACTATAAATATCTTCAACACTTTTCCCAAGCTCAAAAGCAAACTTTATATAAAAAACCCTGTCCTGGTTTGGAATAGACAGCTTATCATTAAGAAGATCCTCTCTTACGTCATCCTTGCCATCTGAACCAAGTCCGTACCTGTTTATTTCCAGGGATCTGATTGATTTTTGCAGAGCTTCCTTAAAAGTTCTGCCAATTGCCATAGTCTCACCTACAGATTTCATCCTTGTGGTAAGACTCCTGTCAGTACCGGGAAACTTCTCAAATGCCCATCTCGGAAACTTTACAACCACGTAATCAATAGACGGCTCAAAACATGCAGGCGTCTTCTTTGTGATATCATTTGGAATCTCATCCAGCGTATATCCTACAGCTAATTTTGTCGCAATTTTAGCAATAGGAAAACCTGTTGCTTTTGATGCCAGCGCGCTGCTTCTTGAAACCCTTGGATTCATTTCAATTACAGCTACATTTCCATTTTCCGGGTTAACTGCAAATTGTATGTTGGAGCCACCGGTTTCAACTCCTATTTCCCTTATTATTTTAATACCTGCATCCCTTATATTCTGATATTCTTTATATGTGAGAGTTTGAGCCGGGGCCACACAAATACTATCTCCGGTATGTACCCCCATTGGATCAAAATTCTCAATGGAGCATACTATGACCACATTATCATTTTTGTCTCTCATCATTTCCAACTCAATCTCTTTCCAACCCGCAACTGACTTCTCTACCAAAACTTCAGATTTTGGTGAAAAATCAAGGCCGCTTGTAACTATCTCTATAAATTCTTCTCTGTTAAAAGCAACCCCTCCACCAAGGCCGCCTAAAGTAAAGCTTGGCCTAACCACAAGTGGAAATTTTAATTCTTCACTAATTGATATTGCTTCCTTTAAGCTGTGTGCATACCCGCTCGGAGGAACATAAAGGCCGATGTTGTTCATTGCCTTCTTAAATTGTTCCCTGTCCTCAGCCTTGTTAATAACATCAATATTAACCCCTATTAATTCCACCCCATATTTGTCCAGTACTTTTTCATTTGACAGAGCTGCTGCCATATTCAATCCTGTTTGTCCTCCCAGCATCGGGAGTAGCGCATCGGGCATCTCCTTTTTAATTATTTTTTCTACAAACTCAGTTGTCAGTGGTTCAATATAAGTTCTATCTGCAAATTCAGGATCTGTCATAATCGTAGCAGGATTGCTGTTTACAAGCACCACCTTGTAACCTTCCTGTTTTAAAACCTTGCAAGCCTGGGTTCCTGAATAATCAAACTCACAGGCCTGCCCAATAACTATTGGTCCTGAACCTATAAGCAAAATTTTCTTTAAATCTTTTCTTTTAGGCATAAATAACTCTTTCTAATTTTTAATTATTAAAATTCTTAATCAACTCAGTAAATTTGCTAAAAATATATCTTGAATCGTGCGGACCAGGTTTCCCTTCTGGATGATATTGTACGGTATATGCATTTATATCCTTATATTCTAATCCTTCAATCGTATTATCATTTAAATTCAAATGTGTTATCTTACAACTGGTACCCTTGCTATCTTTTAACGATTCTTTGTCAATCGCAAATCCATGATTTTGTGATACTATTTCAACCTTTCCTGTTTCTAAATTTTTAACTGGATGATTGCCTCCATGATGGCCAAATTTTAGTTTATAAGTCTTTGCTCCCAGAGCAAGAGCTAACAACTGATGGCCAAGGCAAATTCCAAATACAGGTTTTTTACCAATTAGCTCCTTAATAGTTGTAACCCCGTAGCTTACAGCTGTAGGATCACCGGGCCCATTGGAAAGGAAAATACCATCAGGATTATATTTTAAAATTTCTTCAGGTTTTGTAAATGCCGGCACAACAATTATTCTAAAACCCTCCCAATCCAGACATTTCAGGATACCCATTTTTATCCCAAAATCCAGTGCTACAACAATATATTTGTAATCATTCTTTTCAGGATTATAAACATACGGCTTGCTGCAAGTAACATGTTTTACCAGGTCCCTTTTAACAATCGATGGATAGCTGTTTATCTTTTTTTTCAACTCATTTTCATTATCAGTTTCAGTTGAAATAATCCCTTTCATTGCACCCTCTAGCCTGATATGCCTGGTTAATTGTCTTGTGTCTATCCCAGCCAAGCCTACAATACTATAATTCTTAAGATAATCCTCAAGGCTGCCTTCTGCCCTCCAGTTACTGTAGTAGTCAAAGCATTCTTTTACAATTAGGCCTTTGACTTGAATTTTGTCAGATTCTACATCTACGCTGTTTACACCATAGTTTCCAATCTGGGGATAGGTCATTGTAACTATTTGCTCACAATAGGAAGGATCGGTTAATATTTCCTGATAACCAATCATAGAAGTATTAAATACCACTTCACCAATTGTTTCACCGCTACACCCTATACTTATACCTCTAAATAACTTTCTATCTTCTAACATTAAAATTGCTTTCAAAATTACAACCTTTCTTGTATGTATTATTTATATAAACCAACTTGCCATTACTTATAGTGTAAGCCACTTTCCCCCACAGCTTCTGTCCTGTAAAGGCGCTATTTTTACTTTTTGAGGCAAAGCCGTCTATCTTAACTTCTCCTGCAGCCTCAGCATCAATAACTGCAATATCTGCAGTTTTCCCTGCCTCTATTTTCCCAGCATCAATACCCAATATCTTTGCAGGTGAGCTGGTAATGAGACTAATAAATTTAGGAAGACTTATTTTTTCTTCCCTGCACAACCTGGTAAAGCCGGCGCTAAACAACGTCTCCAGTCCAATGGTTCCAAATGAAGCTTCTTTAAATGTAGTATTTTTTTCAATATCAAGGTGCGGGGCATGGTCGCTTGCAACAGCATCAATTACACCTTCTCTTATTCCCTCTATTATAGCCTTCCTGTCCTCCTCGCTTCTTATGGGAGGCTTGACCTTAAAGTTAGTATTAAAGGTTTTAAGGCAACTGTCGTTAAAAAACAAATGGTGCGGGGTTACGTCGCATGTAATATTTACGCCATCTTCTTTTGCCTTTCTTATCATTTCTACTGAACCCCTTGTGCTAACATGCGTAATATGTATTTTAGCTTTTGTCCTTTTTGCAAGCATTATATCCCTTGCAACAATTACATCCTCGCTTAAGGAAGAGATGCCGTCAAGTCCAAGCATTGAGGAATAGTAACCTTCATTTATAAGTCCGTAGTTAGAAAAATTATAGTCTTCTTCATGAAGAATCAGGGGCAGGCCAAATTGATTTGAATACTTCATTATTTCATACATAAGCTTTGAATCTGCAACACACCTGCCATCATCTGAAAAAGCTACAGCGCCTGTCCCGGCAAGTATTCCAAACTCGCATATTTTTCTTCCTTCTATCCCTTTGGTCATTGATGCAACAGGAAAGATTTTAAAATCAATTTCTTTTGATTTTTCTAATATATATTTAATCAGATGCTCGCTGTCAATAACAGGTTTTGTATTGGGCATGCATGCAACTGCAGTTACTCCTCCTTTTAGCGCAGCAGCTGCTCCGCTCTCAATAGTTTCTTCGTCTTCGTCTCCGGGATCTCTCAAATGCACATGCATATCTACAAAGCCGGGGCACACCAAACACCCCGAAGCATCAATTACAGCCAGATCTTTTTTTTCAGTTTTAACTTCTTTCCCTATGTCAGCCACCAGTCCATTCTTTATGTAAATGTCAGAAAAATATTCTTCACATTTAAAAGGATCTATTATCTTGCCTGATTTTATTAAGATATTTTTACTTCCAATTAAATTTTTATCCATAACTTATTTTTTAACTTAATATTAAATAAAGTAAAGCCATTCTTACAGCAACCCCATTAGTGACCTGATTTTCTATTTCCAGTTTTCCCGCTAGTTCCCCGCTTGCGTTCATAACTTCTTCACTTATCTCGATTCCCCTGTTCACAGGACCGGGGTGCATTACTATAGAGCCCTGTTTCATTTTTTTAAGCCTGCCTGCATTCAGGCTCAAAAATTTATTATATTCCTTTACAGATGGGTAAATTTTTCTATCCTGCCTTTCAAACTGCATCCTTAGCATATATATGATGTCTGCATCCTCAATCACATCATCTATGCAATTTTTAACTTCTGCAGCGTAATAATCCATATTATCAGGAAGCAGCATTGAAGGAGCCACTACGGTTATGTCTATTCCCATCTTTTTAAACAACTCTATATCTGATCTTGCAACCCTGCTGTTAATAATGTCTCCAACAACTGCTGCCTTTAAGCCCTTAAAATTATTAAATCTCTTCTTTATTGTATATAAATCAAGCAGTGCCTGAGTTGGGTGCTGGTACTTGCCGTCACCTGCGTTTATTACAGGAATATCTGCAATTTCTGAAATTAACTTTACTGTCCCGCTGCAGTTGTGCCTTACAATAATTAAATCTACACTCATCGCAAGTATTGTCTTTAAAGTGTCAAATATAGATTCGCCTTTTTTAAGGCTGCTTGTGGAAGCTGAAAAATTAATTATATCTGCGCTTAGCCTTTTGGCAGCAATTTCAAATGATGCTTTTGTCCTTGTGCTTGGCTCAAAAAATAAATTTACTATAGTTTTGCCGCGAAGAGCCGGTACTTTTTTTACATCTCTTTTTGATACTTCCAAAAAAGAGTCCGTCCTCTCTAAAATCTGATTTACTTCTTCCACGGTAAGGCTGTCTATGTCAATAATACTTTTTTTACTCAGCATTTCTTTTCCTTTTCTTTTCTAACACCACAACACTATCTATCCCGTCCACCTCTTTTAACTTGACACCTACAAACTCATCAAGCGCTGTCGGTAAATTTTTTCCTACATAATCTGCCCTTATGGGGAGCTCTCTGTGCCCTCTGTCAACCAAAACAACAAGCTGAATGCTCCTTGGCCTGCCAAAATCTATAATTGCATCCAGTGCAGCCCTTACGGTCCTACCTGTAAATAAAACATCATCCACAAGTATTACATTCTTATCTTTTATATCAAATGGTATATCAGTAATCTGAATATCAGGCTTAATATTGTGTCCAATATCATCTCTGTAAAATGAAATATCAAGTTTTCCTGCTTTTATTTTCACACCCTCAAATGATTCTATATTTTTAACAATCCTATTTGCCAGATACACTCCCCTCTTGTGGAGGCCTACAAAAACAAGGTTCTCTGAACCTTTGTTTTTCTCAAGTATTTCATGAGAGATCCTTCTGAGAACTCTGTCAATGTCGTCTTCGTTTAAGATAAATGCTTTTTCCATCATAACTTCTCACCATATAAAAAAACCTTCTTACAATAAAAGTAAGAAGGTTTTAAATTCTTATTATATAAATATTTAAAAATCACTTTTTTCATTCGCCTTTTTAGCCTCTCTGGACTATTTTAAAGGTAACAAATATTCAATTCTGCTCTGCGTCCAAATGATACTATATGGGATTATGGATAAAAATACAAGTAAAAATTTAAATAGTGTTTATTTTTTTTCTTCAGCTTTTTCTAAAAATTTATCAAGTTCAATTATATACCTCTGATGTGTACCTGACCCTATTTTTTCCTTTTCATCAGAGGCCTCCACATCAAAAAAGAGTCTCTTTCCATCAATGCCGGCAAGCTTAGCGCTCGCCGTTACATTCATACCAATTGGAGTAGCAGCAATGTGCTTTATGTCCAGATGGACTCCTACAGTTGCAAAGCCTTCTGGTAAATATTTATCAACTGCTTTAATAGCTGCTTCTTCCATAAGAGCAACCATAGCCGGGGTCCCAAATACCTCTACACTGCTACTGCCATATTCCTTAGCAGTATTTTTTGTTGTAACCCTTGTCTGAGTTTTTTTCGCCATCCCAATTTTCAAATTAAAATCATTCATTTCCTTTTACCATTTCTACTATTTTACATTACTAATTATTTGACTTCAGTATTATTATATGAATAAATAAACTTTTCAATATTTTTTAAGGATTAATTTTCCCGATGAGCCACCAATTTTTCATAGAAGGAAAAAAGATACTTGATTATCTTAAGATATATGAATTTTAGAATTAAAGTGTTAAAGCTGGGTTTTAAGTTTATTTATAAATTTCCTTGTCTAAAAAAGCCTATAAACAACATTAATTGTTTTTATTTTAGCCCCTATTCTTTATCTTGGCAAAGAAAATATATTCAACGATCAATGTCATAAGAGGAAATAAAACGCTCAGTAATATCAGGGTATCGAGTCCAATGATTCGGGTATTGCTGATTTTTCCAAATGCGCTAAATAATAGAAATATTATAACTCCAAGCGAAATGTTTTTAAGAGATGCGAAAATCCAAAATAATATATTTTTATTTTTCATCTTGCTCCTTTTGTAAACTTTTGTGGCCTTCACGAAACTCTGAAACCCTTTACTGGTGCGGGTTTGAGGCACTACCCATTTTAGACTTGCCCTCCACCTTCTAAAACCCAGTGTTTATGCGGGTTTCGGAAGGTAACTTTTGGCCAAATTGGCCAATTTTAGCTCTTTAGATGGGGGTGGAGGGCAAAAATTTTAAGCCTGTAGTTTCGTGAAACCCCTATTTTTTTAAATTTTAGAATACGCTTCATGCCTTACCCCATCTATGTTTGGCTGATTTACTTTTTTGCCTCCTCCCCTTTAGAATTAATACTGTTTGTTTTAATTTTTTTGCGACCTTCACGAAATTAGGAGGTATAGTTATGTATCAGCGCTCTTTATTTGATCTCGAGGATATTTTTGACAAACCGCTAAGAAGATATGAACTATTTTTCTCTGTTCTTGACCTTAGCTTACTTGAAAAAGGTGCAAGTACTGGAAGAAAGCCCATAAGTAGGGCTGCTATTTTAAGAGCCCTTATCTTTAAGAACCTTCGCTCCATTACAAACTTGAGTGATCTTTCGGCCGAGCTTTATGAACGGCCGGCACTTGCTTCCATTCTGGGTTTTGTCCCGGGGGATAAGCCAGTTCCTGTAGAGAGGTTTTCTTCTTATCTTAAAAGTGCCAGTAACTCTATTCTTCAGGAAGTCCGGCTAATACTTGTAAGGAAGCTAATAGAGTCAGAAGTCATAAATGGTAAGTATCTCTCGGTTGACTCATGCCCCATAAAGGCCAATGTTAAAGAAAATAACTTAAAAGCCAGTGTAAGATACAGGTATCTTAAGGACAGACCTCCCAAAAATGATAAAGACTGCCGAATTGGAGTGTTCCCAACATTTGTCTCTGGTAAAACAAAAGTAGAGTTCTACTGGGGATACCGCAATCATATCTTAAATGATACCCAGTCTGAAATGCCTCTTTGTGAGGTAACCCTTCCAGCCAATGTAAGAGGGACAAGTGTAATAATACCCCAGCTTGAGTTTGTAAAGGACAAGCTACTTCTGGACCCTGTTGCAGTAATGGCCGATTCAGAATATGATTCAGCTACCATTATTGAATATATAGTAAAAAGTCTTGGAGCAAAACCCAGGATCTCCAAAAACCCCAGAAGGGGTGCTCCTTCTGCTACAAGGCTTACTTCCTCCGGTGTGCCTATCTGTATAGCAGGATTTGAGATGCTTTCCCGTGGTATCTTCTGGGACAGAGCCCAGAATAGAAAGCGCCATAAGTTTGTCTGCCCTGTAAAAGGCTCAAAGAAGTTTGCCAAGGACCATCCGTATTGCCCCTGGTTTCATCCCCGGTTTTTAGACGGCACCGGTTGCTACCGGTACCTGAGGGTCGATGTCGATGAAACCATTAGAGGCAGTATTGATTATGGATCTGAAGCCTTTAAGAGAGATTTTAACAGAAGGAGCAGCAGTGAGCGGGTATTTTCCCGGCTGCT
>CAYMPQ010000034.1:0-17756 GCA_964392345.1 uncultured Actinomycetota bacterium | reverse complement strand
TGTTTAATGTATTTTACCATTTTAATTTTAATTATGCCTTAAAAAACTGCATGTAAAAATGTTTGCATATTATTTATGATAAGTGTATAATATGCAGAAATTAAAGTTTCCTAGATTTTTCACTAAATTTATTAAAATATAGAATTAGCAAACATAAAAAACATTTAAAAACATAAAACCGAAAAGAAAAGACTTTGGAAATGAAAAATAAAAAAATAAAAGCAGCCATAGTTGGCGGATCAGGATTTACGGGGCTCGAGCTAATAAAAATATTAAGTTTTCATAAATATGCGGAAATAAAATTTGTAACATCCAGGACATATAAGAACTTAAGGGTAAGCGAAGTCTTTCCATCATATTCTGATTATGGCAGCAGCGAGTTAATATTTTCTGAAGACATTGGCAAAGAAGAGCTGGAGACGATTGATGTGCTGTTTCTGTGTCTACCTCCATTAAAATCAATGCAATATTTAAAAGAAAAAATTACAGGCTACAAAGGTATGCTGATAGACATAGGTTCAGATTTTAGGATAAATGATCCTGAGAATTACAAGATCTGGTACAAAACCAAACACCTGCTTGCAGAAGTTCTACCTGAGTTTGTATATGGCCTTACTGAAATCCATAGGGACAAAATAAAGAAAAGCAGATATATAGCTAATCCCGGTTGTTACCCAACATCGGTACTGCTTGGGGTTGCTCCTATCTTAAAAAATAAGAGTGTAAAAGTAAGCAGCATAATAATTGATTCCAAATCGGGTATTACAGGTGCCGGCAGGAAATTAAAGCAGGAATACCTTTTCTGCAGCTTAAATGATAACTTTTATGCATATTCACCTGTGATGCACAGACATATTGGTGAGATGGAACAGGAGATTGAAAAAATGTATGGTGAAAAAATTAATGTATGTTTTACCCCGCACCTTCTTCCTGTGGACAGGGGGATATTTACATCCATTTATTGTAAGCTGGAGCTGCAGGCAAAAGATTATAATTTAGTTGAAAGTTTTCATAAAATCTATAAACAAATGTACAAAGATTCATGTTTTGTTAAATTTTTGGGTGAAAAGATACCACAGTTAAAAGATGTGGCAGGCACCAATATGTGTCATATCGGATTGAGCTGGGACAGCAGGACACATACCTTAAAAATCTTTACAGCAATTGATAATTTGTTAAAAGGGGCGGCGGGTCAGGCAGTTCAGAACATGAATATCATGATGGGGTTCAGTGAGGCAGAAGGCTTGGCTAAAAATGGGATATTTTCTTAAAAAGTATTGACTATAATTATTAAAGGTATGTAATCATGAAGAGTATAAAGATAAAAAATAAAGGTGAAATAGAATATTATTCTGAGGATGAGAAAATACAGGAAGATTTATATATGGATAAAGTCGAGGTACTACTGGAATCATTGCCATACATAAAACAGTATTTTGGTGAAATAGTAGTTGTAAAGGTCGGCGGCAGTATGATGGAAAAAGATGCCATGCTCCAGAGCGTATTAGATGACTTGATCCTTATGAAGTATGTGGGGATGAAAATTGTTTTAATTCATGGGGGCGGTAAACAAATCACAAAGCTTATGGAGGAAAAAGGCATAAAGACAAAGTTTGTAGACGGCCTGCGGGTAACTGATAGAAAATCAATAGACATAGTGAAGATGGTGCTTGTTGGCGATATTAATGTCAAAATAGTATCATTTTTAAATAAGCATGGGAAAATTTCCATAGGGATATCCGGCAATGATGCCAGTTTTATCCAATGCAGCAAAAAACAGTATAAAAAGAATGGCAAAAATATAGATTTAGGGTACGTGGGAGAAATTAATGACATAAACTCAGATTTTATAGTAAATATTCTAAACGATAAATATATACCAGTTATAGCTTCTTTGGGAGTGGATGGATGCGGAAATATTTATAATATAAATGCTGATACATGTGCATGTGAAATAGCTAAATCGGTAAAAGCAAAAAAGATGATTCTTCTTACCGATGTTGATGGAATTATTAAATATACAGATGGAAAGGAAAAACTTGTTTCAAGGCTAACATCAGAAAAATGCCTCCAAATGGTTAAAAGCGGTGAAATAAGTTCCGGGATGATTCCAAAAGTTAAGGCATGCATAAAAGCATTGGAAGGAGGAGTAGGCAGGGCACATATTTTAAATGGAACTGTTGAACACTCTATTTTAGTTGAAATTTTTACTGACAAGGGGATTGGCACAATGATTACAGATTAAGGCTACCAATAAAGATTGTTAAGAATATAATTGTACTAAAAATAGCATTATGGAAAGATAAAATTTATGAAAAAAGAAAACTTTAATAAAAATTTAGAAATTTATGCTGAGGGAAGTAAATATTTAATGCCTACTTACAACAGGCTACCGGTGGTGTTTACGAAGGCAAAAATGCAGTACCTGTGGGATGCGGATGGTAAAAAGTATCTGGATTTTATAGCTGGATACGGCTGTTTGAATGTTGGACATAGCAATAGTTTTGTTGTAAAGAAGGTAAAACAGCAAATAGGTAAAATGATACAGTCTTCAAATATCTATTATAATGAGCCACAGGTAGAGCTGGCAAAAAAGCTATGTGAAATAACAGGATTTGGGCAAAAAGTATTTTTTGCAAACAGCGGTACAGAATCTGTGGAAGGTGCCATCAAACTTGCAAGGAAATACTCTATAGAAAAATTTCATTCTGAAAAAAGATTTGAGATTATTTCTTTTTATAAATCCTTTCACGGGAGGACGCTTGGCGCGCTCGCAGCAACTGCACAGCCTGAAAAACAAAATGAGTTTAAACCAATACTTGAAGGTTTTAAATATGCTGAATTAAATGACATTGATTCAGTAAAAGAAAAAATTAATGCTAATACATGCGCCATTATAATTGAACCTGTACAGGGCGAGGGCGGCGTTAATGTAGCAGATAAAAAGTTTATGGCGCAGATAAGGGAAGCTTGTGATGAAAATGGCATACTTTTAATACTGGATGAGATTCAAACAGGATTTGGCAGGACTGGAAGTATGTTTGCATATCAGAACTTTGGGATCGCCCCTGATGTTATGGTAGTAGCAAAAAGCCTGGGCGGCGGTATGCCCATAGGTGCGATAATATCTACGAGCGATGTAGCGTCTGTATTTAAACCCGGAAGCCATGGTTCAACGTTCGGCGGCAATGCTGCCTCCTGTTCTGCAGGATGTGCGGTCATTGAATATATGTTAAAGAACAATCTTCCGGAAAGAGCAAAAGCTCTTGGCAATTACTTTACTGCTAAGTTAAAAAAGTTAGCAGATAAATATTCCATAGTTAAAGAGGTAAGAGGAATGGGGCTGATGATAGGGTTGGAATTTAGCCAGCCTGTAGCCGATGATCTTGTAAAAAAAGCGCTAGGGGATGGTATAGTTATAAATAAAGTTTCCGCTGAAACTTTAAGATTTTTGCCGCCCTTGATAGTAACAAAAAAGAATATAAATACACTTATAAATTGGTTAAATAAAAATATTAAGGATTTATAAAAGATGAAGGATAAAATTAAAAAAGGACACAAGGATTTTTTAACCTTAAAAGATTATACAAAGGAAGAAATTGAACATATTATAAACATTGCTGTTAAGATAAAAAAAGATGGGCAGTTATATAAAAACTTGCTTTCGGGTAAAAATCTGGCCCTGTTATTTGACAAGCAGTCAACGAGAACAAGACTTTCGTTTGAAGTAGGGATAAGACAGTTAGGAGGAAATTGCATATATCTTGATTCCAAAAGCTTGCAGGTAAGTAGGGGGGAAACTTTTAAAGATTCTGCAACAATTTTTTCAAAATATCTTGACGGAGTTGTTATAAGGACATATAAGCAGGAAACAGTAAAAATTTTTGCTGACAATAGCAGTATCCCGGTAATAAACGGACTGACTGATCTTTACCATCCGTGTCAGATTTTATCTGATTTGTTAACGTTGCATGAAAACGGTTTGCTGAGGAAGGATATAAAATTTTCATATGTAGGGGACAGCAACAATGTTTTAAATAGCCTGCTTATCGGCTTTACAAAATTGGGATTGGATATAACTGCTGGATGTCCTGACAATTACAGGCCATCAGACGAAATCTTAAGATGTGCAGAAGAACAATCAAAAAGCAGCGGGAGCAATATATGTATAACATCAAATCCGGCTGAAGCGGCAAAAAATGCAGATATAATATATACAGATGTCTGGGTGAGCATGGGGGATGATGAAAGTAGTGAAAAGATAAGTTATTTAAAGAAGTTTCAGGTAAACTCCAGTCTTCTTTCTTGTGCTAAGGAAAATGTAAAAATTATGCATTGCCTGCCGGCTCATAGGGGAGAGGAAATAACATCGGATGTTCTTGATGGAAACAAATCTATAGTCTGGCAGCAGGCAGAAAATCGCTTATACGCTCAAAAAGCGTTGATGGTTTATATATATTCAAATATGAAGTTATAGGTTCGGTTTGCACTGGAAACTGCTGCGGTTAAGCAGTAAGACATATTTAACACGATTTATGATTTAGAAAAATGAGTAGAACAGAAAGACTAAAAGCTATAAAAGAAATAATAAAAAATGATAAAGTATCTTCTCAGGAAGAGTTGATGGAAAAATTAAAAAAAAGAGGGTACCTGGTTACGCAATCCACAATATCCAGAGATATGAATTGTCTGCGTGTAGCTAAAGTTAGAAATTATAAACAAAATGAATATTATGCCGTAGAAAATAAATATTCTGAAGGTGCAATTTTTAGTATGGAAAAATTAAAATCTAAGTTTAAAGACTGTGTTATATCAGTTGACAGGGCTAATAATATAATTGTTATTAAAACTTATCCCGGCGAGGCTCAGGGAGTTGCTGCTCTCGTAGACGGCATGAATTTTGTTGAAGTTTTAGGAACAGTTGCTGGAGATGATACTATCATCAGCATCATGGATAATGAAAATAATGCAAAAAAAATAATGAATTTAATACAGAACCTGTAGATAAGACAAAAATGATGCGGTGTTTAGCTGAGAGAGTAAGTTCAGTAACAGCAAATATAGCATAAGTGTATGGTAAGAAAGGAAACCGGTAAGATGAAAGAAAAAGTAGTTTTAGCGTATTCAGGAGGTCTTGATACATCAATATCCATAAATTGGATTAAAGAAAAATATAATATGGATGTGATAGCTGCACTTGTAGATTGCGGGCAGCCTGATGATTTTGAAGATGCATATAAGAGAGCATTGGATTTGGGAGCCTGCAAGGCGATAATCATAGATGCAAAAGAAGAATTTATAAAAGATTATATATTTCCTTCAATTAAAGCAAATTTAAAGTATGAGAAAAATTATCCTCTTGCTACCGCTATAGCAAGGCCTCTTATTGTTAAAAAATTAGTTGAAGAAGCAAATAAAGAAGGTGCTAAGGCAGTTGCTCATGGCTGTACAGCTAAAGGCAATGATCAGGTAAGATTTGATGTGGGGATAAGAAGCTTAAATCCGGGATTAAAAATAATTGCTCCACAAAGAGAATGGAACATTCCGAGGGATGAGGCGATAGAATATGCCAAAAAGCATAATATGAAAATAAATGTTACAAAGAAAAGCCCCTTCAGCATAGACGAAAATTTATGGGGCAGAAGTATTGAGTGTGGAATACTTGAAGATCCATGGGAAGAACCTCCTGAAGATATATTTAAGTGGACAAAAATAACAAAGAATCAAAATGAGTGTGAATATATAGAAATAGAATTTGAAGGCGGTATTCCTGTAGCTGTATATGGAGAAAAAATGCATCCTGCCGGGATAATAGAAAAAATAAATAAAACTGCCGGGTCCTTTGGCATAGGAAGAATAGATATGGTTGAAAACAGGCTTATAGGCATAAAATCAAGGGAAATATATGAATCTCCTGCTGCGGTATTGCTTATGGAAGCCCACAGGCAGCTGGAGGCTTTAGTTTTAGACAGAGAACTTATGCATTATAAATATTTAATTGAGGAAAAAATGGCAGAGATGGTATATTATGGGTTGTGGTTTACACCTCTTAGAGTTTGCCTTGAGTCTTTTATAGATGAAAGCCAAAAGTATGTTTCTGGAACCATTAAAGTTAAGCTGGGATATAAAAATTTTTCAGTTGTTGGAAGAAAATCAAAGTATTCACTGTATGATAAAGAACTTGCCACATATGATAAGGAAGATATTTTTAATCCTAAACACTCGGAAAGTTTTATAAAAATATGGGGTTATCCATATGAACTATTGGGCAAAAAAGGAAGAATAAATGAGTAAGATATGGACTGGCAGAATTAGTAAAAGCACAGATAAAGCAGTAGAGGAATTTACATCTTCTATATGTGTAGACAAAAAACTTTATTTATATGACATTATTGGCACGGCAGCCCATGTAATTGGATTAAATAAAATCGGTATCTTGTCAGATGACGAGCTGAAGAAAATAATTGCAGGATTGGAAAAAGTTAAAAAGAAGATAGAGCTAAAAGAAGTAAAAGATGCTGACGATTATGAGGATATCCACAGTCTTGTAGAAAATGAGCTTGTTATGGCAATTGGAAAAACTGCGGAAAAAATCCATACCGGAAGAAGCAGAAACGATCAGGTAGTGCTGGATGAGAAACTGTTCCTTAAAGATGCGCTGGCAGGCATTGTAAGTAAAATTATATTTTTACAAAAAAATTTAATAGAACTTGCAGGCAAAGAAATCAACCTTGTAATGCCAGCCTATACACATTTACAAAAAGCCCAGCCTGTGCTCCTGTCGCATTACCTGCTGTCCTTTTTTGAAAAATTTAAGAGAGACATAAATAAGTTTTATGAGGTTTTTGAGCTAAATGACTGTCTTCCGCTCGGGGCTGCTGCCTGTACCGGAAGCGGCTACAGGATTGACAGAAAATTTCTAAAGAAGATACTAAAATTTAAATATAGCGACTCTAACAGCATGGATATTGTTGCCAGCAGAGATTCTTTGTTGGATTTTATATACTGCTGCAGTTTGGTTATGATGCACCTGAGCAGATTTTGTGAGGATTTGATTATATACAGCAGTTCTGAGTTTTCTTACATAGACATAGACGAAACTTTTTGTACCGGAAGCAGTATTATGCCCCAGAAAAAAAATCCTGACATCTTAGAACTTATTCGCGGGAAGAGTTCAATAATCATTGGCAATCTAATGCAGATAATGGTGCTTATAAAGGGTCTGCCTACAACATATAACAGAGATCTGCAGGAGGACAAAAAGATTCTATTTGGCGCTTACGAAGAAACATATAACAGTATAGAGATTTTTTCTAAATTGCTTAAGAAAATAAAATTTAACCCGCATGTAATTGAAAATAGTTTAAAAGAAGGATTTTTGGAAGCCACAGATATTGCTGATTACCTTGTTAAAAAGGGAGAAAGTTTTAGAAAATCACACAATATTGTTGGCAGAATAGTAAAATGCTGCATAGAAAATGACATACATCTAAAGGATTTAACGTTAAAGGAACTTAATAAGTATTCGCCTTATTTTGGCAAAGATTTTTATGAAAAGATTAAGCTTAAATCCTGCATTAATTCAAAAGATGTAGATTGCGGCACTAACAAGAAGCAGGTTATTGCTAAAATAGAATCTGCTAAAAATGTGATGAAAGATTGGGAAAATAAATTCGAAGAGCTCTGCAGCAGAATACCAGACTTTGAAGAACTAGTTAGCTATCACAACCACTCCTAAGTTCTACTTGATTTATATTTAAGTAAAATATATCATGCTGCTAACAAACTTACTTAATGGTAAGTAAGTTAAATATTTTAGTATACAATCAATATGGTCAAAATTAAAAATATGAAAGTGTATAAAAAACAAGGAAATGTTATCGGCGGGACAAAAGAACGTATTATAGAAGCTGCTCGGAGCCTTTTTTCGGAACATATATATTTAAGTGTCTCAATGGATGATATTGCCAAAAAACTTAATATAACCAAGGCAGCACTTTATTACCATTTTGCAAGCAAAGAGGAAATCTATGTCAAAGTACTTGAAGGGGCTTTTGATGAATTAAGGGCATGTATCACAGAAGCATCCAGGGAAAAAAAATCTGATAAAAAGCTATACAGACTTGTCAAAAGTTATTTGGATTTTGGTTTAAGAGAAAAAAATCTTATTAAAGCAATGATGATAAAATTATCACCATGCAGCTCTGAGATAAGCAAAAATATTATTAAATTGAGGAAACAGGTAACCGGCTTATTCCAATCTCTAATTAAGGAAGTACTTCCAGAAAAAAGATTTAACAGTAGTTTGGTGGCATCCTTATTGCCTGGAATGATAGATGGTTTACTTTTGGAATGTTCATTTATGAACAAAAAAATTGATTCAGGAAAAATGACAAATCAAATTATTGCTGTTTTATTCTAAAAAAACAAGAACTAATTTCTTAATTGTGCGTGCAGATGTAGGGCCATTAATTTTTGGTTATCCTGTATTAGGAATTGCAGGTTATATAGTAGCAAGCATAATGGGATTTATTTTGATAATTTCTATAATGAAGGCAGGAAAGTGGAGATAGTTCTTAATTTATGCATATTTACATTGACACGGCATTAGTATTACCTGTTATAATGTCATAAACTTTGTACCCATGTTCAAGCAGCAATTGCAATTTTTATGTTTTTATAAAATGTAACCGCAATATAATTTTAGACAGAAATGGAATAAATGGAATATATAAACAGTCAAGGGTTGGATAAATTAATTTCAGCTGGATACGCATGGTTAAAAAATAAGAGCAAAATTGTAGATGATTTAAATGTATTCCCTGTCCCAGATGGTGATACGGGAACAAATATGTGCTTTGCGTTAAAAAGTGTTGTTGAGGAACTTTCAAAAATTGAAGATATAGAAAATGCCACTGTGGGAGAAATTCTGAAAGTTATTGCTGAAGGCAGCTTGATGGGGGCAAAAGGCAATTCCGGAGTTATTCTTTCGCAGTTTTTTTATGGCCTTAGCAGTGGAATTAACTCAAACGATAAAATAAGCATTGATGAATTTGCAGATGCCTGGCAAGAGGGCAGCACGTATGCTTACAAAAGTGTATCCAACCCTGTTGAAGGGACTATACTGACAGTTATGAGGGAAATGGCACAAACTGCTGTTGAAAATAAAGGCACGATTACTGACATTGCTTCGTTTTTTGAAAAGATATTAATAAAAGGTAAAAAAGTTTTAAATGAAACACCTGACCTCCTGCCTGTTTTAAAAGAAGCAGGAGTTGTGGATGCTGGCGGATGCGGCTTTATATTTATAGTAGAGGGAATGCTTAGATATTTGAAAGGCGAAAGCCTTGAAAGTGAAGAGATTGCTGTAAGACAGATGCCTGTGCTTATAAATATATGGGAAAAAATATTAAATTTGTCCAGGAAGAAAACTTTAGGGGATAATGAATTAATACTGCAGACAAAAATTCTTAGAAGGGGCCTAAAGGAAAGAATAAAAAATATGATGGGCGGAATTTCTTTAAGCTCTATTAATCTGCCGCTGAGTCCTGTATATAAAATTTTAAGAAAATTTCATTTCAATAATATAGCAGGCCTAACTTCTATTGGCGGCGGAATGGTAAAAGTATGGAAGAAAAAACCAGAAGAAAGGTACTGTCTTGGATTTATCTTGAGGGGAGAGGATCTTTTCAAGGACGCTATATCCGGTAAACTAAAAAATATGGGCAGTTCCATCATAGTTGCCGGCACAAATAACTTATTTAATATTCATATTCATACAAATAAGCCTGAAGAGATAGTGAAAACTGTATCTTTACTGGGTGAGGCATCAAATGTAAGAATTGATGATATGTATGAGCAGCAGAGTAAATTCTTGTCCAGCACGGAAGAAGATATCAGTAATGACAGTAAAGTTGGAACAGTAGCAGTTGCTTCAGGCAGGGGATGGAAGGAAGTTTTTAAAAGCTCAGGTGTGTCATATATCGTAGATGGCGGAAAAACTATGAATCCTTCTGTAAAGGAGCTTTTAAAAGCCATAGAAAAAGTTGAGTTTTTTAACATAATACTCCTTCCTAATGATGGCAATGTACTGCTTAGCGCTCAACAATCAGCAAAGCTAACTGGCAAAAATGTTGAAATAATTCCATCAAAAACTATGCCTGAGGGCATAAGCTCTTTGCTGTCTTTTAACCCCGAATATAGTTTGGGAGACAACAAAAAATATACGGAAGAAGCTATTGGAATGGTTAGCACAGGAATGGTAGCAAAAGCTACTCGCTTAGTTAAAAATAAGAAAATTACAGTTAAAAAAGGGGATTTTATCGGACTGTCAAAAAAGAAAATAATAGCTAAGGGGAATGATTATCAGTCAGTTGCGCTGGATACGATTAAAAAAATAGTAAAAAAGGATAGCAGTCTTATCACAATATACTGGGGAAAAGACAGCAATAATGTCAAAGCTAAAAATTTATATCAGAATTTAAAGAATATATTCCCAGACTTGGAAGTGCAACTTTATTATGGCGGGCAATTTTATTATTATTATATTATATCTGTTGAATAATTTTTTATAATAGATAGCAACAAATAATGATAATTTTTAGAAAAAAATAGTATAAATAATGACGTTAGCAGAAATAAAGAATGTATCTAACTATCTGAAGAATGTTAGGTTATTAAAGATCAAAAATACTTATAAAATATTTATAAAAAAGTTTAAACGTAAATTAGATATAGAAAGGAAATTAAATGAAAGAAGTTACAATTGTTACTGGCAGCGGCCACGGACTTCCGGAGAGAATTATAAAAGAATATGGCATAGTAATATTTCCATTTGGAATACACATAGGAAATGAAAGTTTTAAAGATGGTGTTGATATTATGCCAGACGAAATGATAAAGATGATGTATGAGAAAAAAATTGTTCCAAAGACCAGCGCTCCTACCGCAGCAGACATAATCAGTATCTGTAAATCTGTAAAGAATGATGGCAAAACCCCAATATTTGTATTGATGTCGTCAAAATTGAGTGCCGCAACTTTTGAATCTATAAACAATGTAGGGAAAAAATTGGGCGAAGACATAGAAATAATGGATACCCTGCAGGCTGGTCCAGGAAAAGAACTTATAGTGCTTGAAGCTGCCAAATTAGCAAAGGCAGGAAAAAGCAAAGAGGAAATAGTAAGTCATACAAATAAAGTCATTGCAGGAACAAATTCAATTTGGGGGATACCTGATTTAAAGTATCTGTATCTTGGGGGGAGAATAGGAAGAAGCAAAGTTTTAATGGGATCAATGATGAAGGTAATTCCCATGGTTGCGATAAGAGATATGGAAGGCACAATTTCTCCTGTCGGAAGGGCAAGGAGTATGTCTCAGGTTAACCAGAAAATAGTTGACTCCATAAAAGAAGATTTAAAAAAATTTAATGCAAACAAGGTAAAAAGTATTGTAATTGGACATGCAGATAACAAAGAAGCAGCTCAAAGTTTGAAGAAAATTATTGAAGAAAATATTAACTATGAAGAAATACTTGTAATGGAATTTGGATGTGCGGCTATTATCCATCCGGGTCCAAAGGCATGGGCAGCAGGATATTATATTGAATAAAATTATCTTTACAATAGAATAATAACATAACGGCAATTAAAATATTATTTAAAAACGGCAAAAAGGAGTAAGAGGAAATGGTGGACAGCATTGTATTCAAAGTTTTTTTTGTAATCTTAAGCTATCTTATAGGGTCTGTTTGTTTTGGGTATGTGGTTGCAAAAATTTTTAAGAAAAAAGATTTTGCAAAAAAGGATTTACCGGGAGCAGCAGGCACATTTCGCCAATATGGATATAAAATGGGAATATTAACTGGTTTTCTTGATACAACCAAGGCTGCAGTACCAATCCTGATAGCAAAACATGTTTTAGGTTTGGATGCAAGGACAATAGCAATTTCATGCGTTGCTTTAGTAGTAGGACATAACTGGCCAGTATTTTTTAAGTTCATGGGCGGCGGAGGATTGACAACTACTGTAGGTATTGGCTTAGCACTGGCTCCAAGAGAATTTGCAATAGCTTTTCCATCAGCAGTAGCTCTTGGATTTATATACAAATATACTTTAAGGAAGCGTTTGAAATTTCACCCAAATGCTGTAGGAGGCGGTTTTGGGGTACTGCTGCTTCCAATACTTGCTTGTACATACAAAGAACCCTGGCCTGTTATAGCTGCGTTTGCCATTATATTTATAATAATAGCAATAAAAGGTCCGCTTTTAAGTAAAATATATACTAACAATAGATAAGCTCTCGTACTCTGCCGAATGTATGGAAATTTACAGAGCATGGCAGTACCAAGCTATAAAATGACTTAAGGCTCTATCTCAATTGTTACTGTGGAGCTGTAATTTAGGTAAGTTCCTGGTTCGGGTATTTGATTTATTACTTTTCCGGTAATTTCAGGGTCATCAGGGGTTGTTTTAACAGTAAAGCCAAGATCCTGCAGTTTTACCATTGCATCTTCTTTGTCCATGCCTATTACATCCTGTACCTTGATGCCTTTACTGATTTTTATGATTATTTCCGAAGATTTTGTGTAAATGGTGCCACTTTCAGGTATCTGGCTGAATACCTTATCTTTTTTCTTTTCGCTCTCATCTTCTATAACAGAGATGCTGGCAAAGCCACAATTATTTAGTGCATCCAGCGCTTCCTCTTTAGTCATACCAATGACATCAGGGATAATAGCTTCAGGGTCTTCGCCCTTGCTTATGTATATGGTGACAGGGATAGATTTTGTAACTTTAGAATTTGATATTGGGTTTTGCTTAAATATTTTACCTTCAGGCTGCTCTATGCTATATTCGTATATTATCTCTTCAAATGAGAGCTTGTAAGATTCCAGGATACTTTCTGCCATTTCTTTTTCTAATCCTATAAGATCAGGCATATTGAAAGTTTCCTCTCCTTTGCTTACAAACAATGTAATACTCAATTTTTCACCAGTAAGTGATTCTAAAACATAAGATGCTTCTGGTTCCTGTTTAAAAACAATGTTTTGGCTGTAAGTATCATTAAATTCCAAAATTTCATTTATTTCAAAGTTCAAATCTTCCAGCATTTGCCTTGCCTCATCAATATCTAAACCAACAACATCTGGTGTCTCTACCTTATTATGTATGTCGCACGTCTCTTTAGGCTCATCGCCTTTGATAAAAATTTTATATTCAAGCAAATCTTCGGGACACCAAAAAACAGGCAGAAGCCCGGATTCAGAGCACACTTTAATGTCCACCAGTTCTTTGTCAGGTTTATTGAAATCAGAAACTGGCTTTTCTTCCAGGGCTGACAGCATAAATTCTCTCCAGACATCAGCAGGGTAAGTCCCTCCGACTATTATCCTGTCATTTATCGGTTCCATAGTTTTACTTGATTCTGGGTATCCCATCCATACAACTGTTGTAAGTTCCGGAGTATAACCAGCAAACCATGCATCTTTAAAATCACTTGTGGTGCCGGTTTTACCGGCTGCTGGCCTGCCAATATTTGCTCCTCTGCCAGTTCCTTCATTTATGACTCTTTGCAGAATTTTAGTAACATAATACGACACTGGTTCTTCCAGTACCCTGTGGTTTGCCTCATTTACATCAGGGTTGTATTCATATAAAATGTTGCCCTGCGGATCGGTGATTTTTAGTATGCATACGGGCTGATTATAAAATCCTCCATTAGCTAAAGTAGAAAAAATCTTACCTATATCAAGCGGAGTTATCCCGATCTCAAGTCCGCCCAGAGCAATAGCCGGATTGCTTCCAATATCATAAACTTCCATGTCGCTGCATAATTTCTCAACATTTGCTGCACCAACTTTCATAACAAGTTGCGCGTACACAACATTTACAGAGTGTATCGTTGCGTCTATTACTGACATCTCTTCTCCAAATTTTTGTCCTCCATAATTGTCAACTATCCAATCGGGCCCTTCCTCCATTTCAATTGTAATTGGACCGTTTGGATTAAACTTATTATTTGGAGAGATATGTTGATTTATGGATTCCATTAAAACCAGTGGTTTAAATACAGAGCCGGGTTGTCTTTTTCCCTGAGTAGCTATATTAAATTTGCTCGTGCTGTAGTCTTTTCCTCCTATTAAGGCATAGATGTAGCCATTGGCAGGATTTATAGATACAAGTGAGTATGAAGGTCCAATTTCTTCTGGAAAGATTTTACTGAAAGCATCTTCGGCTTTATTTTGCAGGCTGATATCAAGAGTTGTATAAATTCTCAGGCCTCCTTTAAATACATCGTAATCTGTAAATTTTTTGTCATAAAGCTGCTGCTTTACAAAATCAATAAAATAAGGTGCAAGCCTGTTGCTGCCGCCGGCAGTATTTACAGCTGGCTTTTCATTTAATATTATTGGTTCAGCCAAGGCATCAAGATATTTACTGCTGCTTATGAGTTCCTGTTCATACATTAATTTAAGCACAAGGTTCCTTCTGCTTCTGGCGTATTCTAAGTTATTGAATGGAGAATACAGTTCAGGAGCACTTGGAAGGCCTGCTAAAAGTGCAGCCTGTGAAAGGGTCAAATTGCTTGCATGAACACCAAAATATATCTGCGAGGCTTTTTCAATTCCATATGCTCCTGACCCAAAATTAATAGTATTTAAATACATTTCTAATATTTTGTCTTTGGTGTAGTTCCTTTCTAATTGTATGGATATCGCAGCTTCGTTGATTTTTCGTTTAATTGTCTGTTCCGGGCTAAAATAAATATTTTTTACATATTGCTGTGTGATTGTGCTGCCGCCCTGGACAATGTCCCTGTGCCTGATGTCTGCTATTAGCGCACCGATAATTCTTATGTAGTCCACTCCCTGATGCTCGTAAAATCTCTTATCTTCTATTGATACTATTGCATCTTTTATATTTTGCGACATTTTATTAAACGGGATTATTTCCCTGTTTTCAACTGCATGGAATTCTGTAAGCAGGCTTCCGTCAAGTGCATAAACTTTAGAAGTTTGAGCGACAGGAGAAGGAGTGAGATCTTCCAGCGATGGCAGAGAATTTATATATATAAATGCAAAAATACCTCCGACAACCAGAACAGAGCATGTTCCAATTACTATTACAGAAATAAAAAATTTTAAACATCCGCTTTTTACTCTTGCTGCCATAATGATTCAATAATATATAATATTAATTTAAAATTTCAAGCTAAAAAGCCAAAGGTTGCCATAAAATTACATTTTTTCTAGTTTATAATAACACTTTTATGAAAATAAAATTACAATTTTAGATTGTATATTAGTTAAAAATGGATTTAAATTTTTCCAGTTTTCTCCCTTATTTTTATATTTGCGTAATATATGTGAATAGCTATATAATATAGTGAAATTTATTGTAAAAGTTATTATTTTTAAACTCGAGCATGTGTGGTTTTAATTGGGATGATTTTTAACAAAAAATATAATTTATAATATTTTTTATACTACTTTGCTAAACATTAACACATCAGCATTAAAGATAATCGCTAATTTGATGGGATATTTTAAACTATAAAGGTTGGGAAGCAAAATAATGGCTTCATATCAATATACACCATATATAGTACCCCTACTTTTAGGAGGTATAATTTCAGCTACTGCAGCTTTCTTCTTATTAAAATATAAACCTACACTGAATCGCAGGACTGGAGCAGCACTTTTTATAGGAAGTGCAATATGGATGTTTGCAGTTGTATTTGAATTAACGAATACTGACTTGGAAACAATATTTTTTTGGACTAAGATAGAATACATAGGTGTAGTTTCTGTGCCAGTCACTTTTTTTATTAGTACCATGTTATACACTGGCTATGAAAAGTGGGTTACGCAAAAGAGAGTAATTCTGCTTAGTATTATACCTTTCATAACATTAGTTTTGTCATCTACAAATGAATTACATGGTTTAATCTGGAGTAATTTAACACTAATTAATGTTGATTTTGGGACTGTAATGTTTTATGAATATGGAGCATACTTTTGGTTGCATACAGCATATTCATACATACTTTTTATAATTAGTTTTGTTATCCTTATACGTTCACTAATCAACAGTTTTAGATTCTTTCGATGGCAATCTATTACTATGATTGCTATTTTAACTATTTGCTGGCTGGCAAATATATTATATGTGTTTAAGTTAGATTTCTTTGCTGATTTTGATACAACACCTATAGCGTTTTCTATAAGTAGTCTTATGCTTGTATTTGGTATCTCACGTTTGAAGATGGGCGATATTACACCAATTGCTCGTGAAACTATTGTTGAAAGTATGAAAGATGCCGTTATTGTATTGGATGATAGGAATCGTATTGTATATCTTAATAATATAGCTAATAACTTATTTAAAAATAATAAAAAAAGTAATGGATGGCTTATTGGCCATTATATAAGTGAGATACTGCCTGATTGCTCAGATTATTTTGAGAATATTTCTAATAGTTCTGAGATTGTAAGCGATATAACATTTGTTAAAAATGGGCAAAAGAGAAATTATGATATACAAATAAATCCTATTATGTGTAATGTTTGCGGGAAACCTCCAGGCAAAGTAGTTATTATTAGAGATATTACTAATCGGAAAATAATAGAAAAGAATTTAAAAAGTAGAGTTGAATTTGAAAAGCTCACTGCAACTCTGTCAACAAACTTCATAAATATAGGAATAAATGATATTGATGATGAAATAAATAATGCACTAAAGAAAATTGGAGAATTTGCCGGCGCTGATCGCAGTTATGTATTTCTTCTTAGCAATGACAGGAAAACGATGAGTAATACACATAAGTGGTGCTCTGAGGGGATTGAACCACAGATTGACAGACTAAAAGGAATGTCTGTTGAAACTTTATCATGGTGGATGGAAAAGCTTAACAGGCTGGAGACAATATATATTCCTTATGTCTCAGACCTTCCGTCTAAAGCAAATGCTGAAAAGGAAATTTTACAATCGCAAAATATTAAATCATTAATCGTTGTTCCTATTGTACTTAGCAGGTCTCTGATCGGGTTTTTAGGATTTGATTTAGTACGAGAAGAGAATATATGGGAAAAAGAAATAATTGTACCGCTAAAAATAATAGGAGATATTTTTGCTAACGTGTTAGAGCGAAAGCGAACAGAGGAAGCGCTAATGCAGAGTGAAGAACGTTACCGGTCACTTTTTGAAAACTCTGCTGACGGGATGTACAGAAGCACCTTAGAGGGGAATTATATTGATACAAATTCTGCGCTTATAAAAATGCTGGGATACAGCAGCAAAGATGAACTTCTTTCTATAAATATACCAAATCAGCTGTACCTTTCTAAAAAAGACAGGCCTCCTCCCGGTAAAAGAGAGAAGCCTTTCGAAGCTCGCTTTAAGAAAAAAGATGGGAGTAAAATTTGGGCAGAGGTAAGCTCCAGGGTAATATATGATGAAGCAGGCAACCCTTCTGGTTATGAGGGCACAGTAAGAGATATAACCAGAAGAAAAGAAGCAGAAAAAAAAATAAAATACATGACTTTTCACGATAGTTTAACTGGTTTATATAACCGGGATTACTTTGAAGAAGAATTAAAAAGGCTTGATACTGAAAGACAGCTGCCACTGAGCCTTATTGTTGGGGATGTGGACATGTTAAAAGTAGTTAATGATATCTTTGGTCACGATGAAGGGGACAAACTGCTTAAAAAAATATCTAAAATAATTAAGGATTGCTGCAGGAAGGAGGATATT
>CAYMPQ010000033.1:0-18040 GCA_964392345.1 uncultured Actinomycetota bacterium | reverse complement strand
CATATTGTAATATATTTCATTCCCTGAAAAATATTATGAATACAATTATAAGCGCTTTTTTATTTTTTGCAACCCTCGTAAGAATTTTTTTAGTAATTTAGGATTAATTCTTTTTAATAAGCTGTAATTCAGTAAATATCTAAAATAAAACAGTAAATTCCAATGATAATGTTGGACATAATCAGAATTTCAATGAAAAATTATTAGATAAATAAAAATTGGAAGATGATGAATTACTGATATTTATGATGAAATTTAAGGATAAAATATAAATTACCTATTTTAATTTGTAAAGTAATTCTAAGAGGAAAATTTTGGAGTAGTTTAAATGCTGATGTTAAGCTAATAACTTTTCTGCTGTTTTTGAATCTGTTATGAATACATCTGCAATCTCAGTTTTTAAAAAACCCTTTAGTGCTTCAATTTTTTCAGGTCCAAACGCTATTGCTATTTTATTCCTAATCTTTTTTATTTTATCAATGCCTAATTTAACTATTCTGTCTTCAAAATCAGATTCTATAAAATTGCCATTAATGTCATAGAAATTTAAACCAACATCTCCGACAATCTTTTTACTAGTTAAAGTTCTGAAGAAATCTAAATCAAACCCACCTAGTGTATATGTTCTGGAGTTTTTAGAAATTACACCAACGCCTGTAATATAATAGTCTATTTTTGAAGTATCTCCCATAATCTTATTTATCATTGTTTCTACCCGAGCCAGAGATCCTTTTGATTCAGATATTTTAAGAAGTAAAGGAAGATAAATAGGATAGCAAGTGCCCCCAATCCTTTCGGAAAACATTTGGCTTATGTTAACAGCTTGATATTCTATTTTTGCAAGATTGACACTTCCTATTGTTGAAAAAACATTAATACCATTATATTTTTTCTCTACACTTAGATTCTTTATAGTATAATAAAGTGTTTTCCCCCAAGTTACCGCAAAATTCAGGTTGTTATCCAAAACTCTTTTTAAATAATCTGCACCAATCTTACCGACTTCCTGGAAAATAAGATTTTCATCGTAGCCTTTAATGTCAGAGTTATAAAATATTATTGCCTCTTTTAGTTTAAAGGCTTTTTCTATCTCCTGCTCTAAATCTAAAGCTCTTTTATCTATGTTTTTTATTCTAAATTCAATTACTTTTCTTTTTTTTGCTTCTTTAATTAATCTGCAGACTTTTGCTTTTGAAAAATTAAACTTATCCGCAATCTCATATTGGCTTATGCCATGCAGATAATATAACTCTGCCACCCTGGCAATTATTCTGTCATCAATCACAATTTGCCATCCTTCTTATAAATATAAAATTTATTTCATAGTAAGAAATAAAAAAATTTTGCGAAGCTGTAACAATTTATACATTAATACTTCAAATTTGTCAAAATAAAAATTATTTCACCAACAATTAATCATCTTGCCCCAACTTTACTACAAACTACAGCTAAAATGGAGTAATTTTAATATTAACTTCCTGAACCATTTCTAAATTAAAGTTTTAGGGGTAAAAACATAGCACTTTTTAAATTTTTAGAAATTACCCTCAGGAAAGACTGGATATTTGAATTATAATTCCTTTAACAAATGCACTTCCGCCATCCCGCCCCTGTCAACATCTCCCATATTTTCTGTAAATACTGCTACGGCGTTAGCCTTTACCATTGAGGTTAATATGCCGGAACCCTGCATCCCGGTAGACTTGAAAAAATATTCGCCATCCTTTTTCTCAACTATGACGCGTGTAAAGTCTGTTCTTCCCATTTTATGTTTAAAATCATGGGCAGCTTTAGCCAGAACCAAATCCCTGAATAACTTTTTAAACCCCATCATTTTCTTCATAAGAGGCCTTACATACATTTCAAAGCATACCATCACAGAAACAGGATTCCCTGGAAGTCCAAATATGAATTTGTCTTTGTATTTTAGGAAAGCAAGAGGCTTGCCCGGTTTTTGATTTACCCTCCAGAAAATAAGCTTTGCCTCTATATCTGCCAGCACATCCCTGACATAATCATAGTCGCCAGCCGATACTCCGCCGCTTATGAGCAAAATATCACATTCTGACAGAGCTTTTAGAATTTTTTCTTCAAGATTGCGCTTTTCATCTTTTACAATACCATATCTTATGTAGCTGGCCCCTGATTCTTTAACCTGAGCAGCAAGTGAATAGCTGTTGCTATCTCTTACCTTGCCAATTACAAGCTCATCTCCAGTCTCGAGTAATTCATCGCCGGTTGATATTATTCCAACAGTTGGAGGACAGATAACAAGCACTTCGCTAATCCTAATTGAAGCCATAACACCAATGTCTGCAGGGTAAATGCGCCTTCCCTTCTTGAGAACTGTGTCACCCTTTCTTATGTCTTCTCCCCTGTATCTTATATTCTCTCCTTCGCTGCATTCTCTAAAAATTAAAACACTTCCATTTTCTATTTCTGCATACTCTTTCATCACAACACCGCTGCACTCCTCAGGGATTGGGGCCCCGGTCATAATAGACATGCAGCATCCCGGCTCAAGTCTTGCAGATGGTACTTTCCCGGCAGGAATATCCTCTTCTGCCAGTTTCAATCTAACAGGATAACTATAATCAGCTCCACTTACATCTTCAACCCTTACAGCATACCCATCCATAGCAGAATTATCATAAACAGGTATGTCGTCATAAGAAACTATATCTTCAGCCAGCACCATGCCAAGACTATCAAGCAGCGGAGTTTTCTTTTTTCTAACTTTTATTATTGAGCCCAACACTTCATGCTGAGCTTCGCTTACTGATATCATAATTTAATTTCAATATTTTATTGTTTTGGCTATATATAAATATTTTATCAGATTGATATTTATAATCTACATTTTTCTCTTATTGTGCAGATTCCCTTCTTAAAATCAAAGGAAGATCCAGATTATTTTTTATTAGAAAAGATTCATCTCTAAAGATTTCTTTTGAATTTCCATCAAAAACAATCTTGCCGTCATTTAAAATTATGCACCTGTCTGAAAAATCATAAGCTAAATCCAGATCATGAGTTGCTACAATAATAGTTTTATCCATCTTTTTAATCAGCTTTAAAAAATTACTTCTATTTCTTGGGTCAAGATTACTGGATGGCTCATCCAGAATCAATATCTTTGGATCGTAAGATAAGACTGTTGCCAAAGTCACAAGTTTCTTTTCTCCAAAACTCAAAAAATGAGGGATCTCGTCCTCTAAATTTTTTAGGTTAACTTTGCCTAAACTAATCTTTACTATTTCCCTTATATACTCTATATTTTTGGCTCTGCCGTCTTTCTTCTTATTCAAGTAATTTATAAGGCCAAAAGCTACATCATCAAAAACTGTAGTTGAAAATAATTGGTCGTTTGGGTCTTGAAAAACAAACCCGATATGCTCTCTTATATTAAATATGTTCTTTTCATTTAATATTTTATCAAATATTTGTATTTCACCTGATTTATGCTTGCTTTCTATAAGCCCGGCAATATTTAAAAGAAGAGTTGATTTGCCTGCGCCATTCGGACCTATAATAGATACCTTTTCGCCATCAAAAACAGAAAAATTTATATTTTTTAAGACTTCTTTGAGAACTCCGTCTTTGTTATTTACTTTTTTGCTTGAAATATATTTATAGCTTAAATTATTTACATTTACAGCAACCCTGCCAGCCATTTTTTATGTAACCTTTATTATAGTTATGTGATATTAACTAATTCAATCAATTTAATAGACAGCGGCATCAGGATAAAAATACATAAAGAAACTATGTTAACTGCTTCAATTCTACTATCTTTTTCTATAATATAAAAATTACCGTCAAAACCCCTGCTTTCCATAGATCTATAGACGCTTTCTGCTCTATCAATAGACCTTATAAGCACGTTCCCAATAAGAAAAGCAAGCTTTTTATTGATAGTTTTATATGATTTTTCAAAAACCCTGCTATTTATAGCCAGCTGTCCAGTCTTAAATTCATCTCTTATTAAAAATATATATCTGTACATTAAAAATATCATAGAAACTAATATCTTCGGGAGATACATCTTCCGAAGCCCATGCAAAAGCTCCCTTTCATTTGTAGAAACTATAAGGGATGCCATAAGCAAAACAGACAGGAATGATTTTATTATAACTGTTAAGAAAGTAGCAATTCCATTATCCGTGACAGTCAGGCTAAACATGCCAAGATTAAAGCTTAAAACAGCATTGCCATTATTTACAAATGGTATAAAAATAGAAGCAGCAAGAGGATACATAAAAACTAAAAAAGCTCTTTTGAGAAACATCTTCGAGTTAGGCCTGAATAAAAAAATAATTATAATACAAATGAAAAATGCAAAAGAAAACAGCAAGTATTGCCCCTTGCCCAAACTCACTATCATAATTATATTGATGAAAGTTATCAATAATTTAGTTCTAACATCCAAAAGAATATTTTTCAATAAACTTCACTTCTTTCTCGCTTTGCCAATCTTTAAGCCTGCTTTTTTGGTTCATTAACTTTTGCTTTTATTAGCAGCTCTATAGATAAAATATACTGCTCCAAAAATAACCAGTATAACCAAGACGCCAAAAAAGCCAGCAATAGCAGTCTGCCAAAACTCACTGCCCACAGCACCAAATGAATAATCAAGTATGATGAAATAATTTTCGCTAACTATTCCTTCAGCTTTATCTATAAAACCAAGGTTTTCGGCAACTTTTTCAAGTCCGTCAGGATATGATGACGCAAAAGGGGATATAAATACTGCTATTATCAGAGCTAGCACTATGCCTGCCAATACATATGTATAGGTTCTTTTTTCATCCATAATTATATGCTCCCTTCCCGTGTTAATATAATATCCGGCCTTACTTTATCTATAAATGCGATTGCTGCAGTGGTAACCAATGCTTCTCCTATCCCTATTACCATATGCACCAAAACCATAGCCTTCATTGTGACTGCCATAGGATAAATACCCGAAATTCCCAATTCAAGAGCTGCAAAGATTGATGCAATTACCACTGAAAGCCATGCAGCTGCTGCAACAGATATATAGAAATTCACTTTTGATTTTGACAGTTTTCCGATTAACATATAGATCAGAAAAGATCCGTAAACCCCGATTATAGCCATATTGAAGATATTGGCGCCAAGCGCTGATACTCCTCCATCCATAAAAATAAAGCATTGTACGATTAATACCACCGCTATAACAATAGCACCGGCATGCGGCCCCAGTATTATTGCCGCAAGCGCTCCGCCCAGCAGATGGCCTGATGTTCCGCCCGGAATAGTAAAATTAACCATCTGCCCTGCAAAAATTAATGCAGCGATGATTCCCATTGTCGCAATAACTCTTGCCTTAAAAAACTTCTTCACTTTGTAAATTGCAACAGCCAGCCCGCCTGCAGAAACCACCGCAGTTGAAACAGCTGTTTTGATGTCAACAAAACCATCAGGTATGTGCATGACAGTACCCCCTCTTTGTTAGTGCTACAATATTTAAAAAAGTAACACTAATTTACAAAATTTGCAACCACTTTTTAAGAATTTTTTAATTATTTAAATACAGATTAACAATCGCATTCGCGCTTGGTTCCACTGGCAAAAGCTTCTAAAATTGAAATTTGTTTTAGTTAGAATAATATCATATAATGAGTTCTGATTGTTACTAATAAAAGTATTAATTAGAAATGAGATATATAAATCTGAGAGAAGAATTAAAGGATTTTATAGTATTTTCTATAAATGATATCAAAAAAATAGATGAAACTTTCTACAGAACCAGATTAAACGAATGGCAAAATAAAGGGTATATAAAGAAAGTAATCAAAGGATTTTACATATTTTCTGATCTTGAAATATCAGAAAATATATTATTTTTAATTGCAAATAAAATTTATTTTCCTTCCTACATATCATTAGAATCAGCATTTTCGTATTATAATATAATCCCTGAAGGAGTATACTCTGTTACCTCTATAACTACTAGAAAAACTTTTAAGCCTGCAGGGAGCTTTACAAATTTTAATTATAAAAAAATTAAAGAAGAATATTTTTTTGGTTATAAGTTAATTGAATTTAAAAGCAGGTATTTTAAAATAGCATCTCTAGAAAAAAGTATAATAGATTATTTTTATTTCAACCAAAAAAAAGATAGCTCTAACGATTTTTATGAGATGAGACTTAACACCAGTTCTTTGTCTGAGCAGATAAATTTAAAAATTATTAAAAATTACTTGGAAATATTCAACAAAAAGCGCTTAACGAGATGCGTGAATAATTTATTGGAGTTTGTAAAAAATGCTTGAATTAAAAGAGATAGAAAAATTATATCCCGAAAATGTAAGATTATATAAGAAAAATATTCTAAGAGAATATCTCCAATATAAAATTCTTGAAAAAATATTTAAAACTAAGTACTCAACAAAATTATCTTTTATAGGTGGAACGGCTTTAAGAATTGTACATAAAAGTAGTAGATTTTCAGAGGATATTGACTTTAATAATTCTGATTTGTCGCAGGTAGAATTTGAAAATCTTTCTATAAATGTAAAAAGAGAAATGGAACTGGAAGGCTTCAAAGTGGAAAGAAGAAACACTTTTAAAGAATCGTTCAGATGTTATTTTAAAATACTGAATATACTTTACGAGAATAATATTTCTGACCATCCCCATGAAAAACTATTAATCCAAATAGATACTATTTCGCAAGGAATAGACTACAAGTCAGAGAAAGTTCTTTTAAATAAATTTGATGTTTTTACCCAGATTAGAATAACTCCTTTAGATATACTGCTGTCTCAAAAGATTTGGACTATATTTAATAGGAAAAGAGATAAAGGTCGTGACTATTTTGATATAGTTTTTCTTCTTTCAAGGACAAAACCAAATTATTATTATCTTAAGAAAAAATTAAATATAAATAATCCAAAAGATTTAAAAAAGAAACTACTTTCCAAATGCGAAAGCACAGATTTTAATAAATTAGTAAAGGATATTGAGCCATTTATCATAAATCCCGGCGAACTAAAGAGGGTAACTTTGTTTGGAGAATATATAAAAAGATATGATTTCTAATTAACTACTATTGGCGATAAGGAGAAATTAATCAAATTTACCAGCTTCTTACTAAATCTACTCTTTCAGGAAAATTACTTTCCACAATAAACTCTTTAATATTTTTGCCACCAACCATAAAATCAGGAGATATCTCGCCAAGAGGAACCAGCACAAAATTTCTTTCAGCCAGCTTAGGATGAGGAATTGTTAAGCAGGAAGAATCAATACAGACATCGCTGCAATACAAGATATCTATGTCAATAATTCTTGGCCCATACCTTGCGTGAGCTTTTTTTCTGCCCATATCGTCATATTCTACCTTTTTTAAAAAGCCCAAAAGTTCAAAAGGGCTAAAAGTTTTTCTAATCAGGGCACTTAACACTATATTGTAAAAATAATCTTGATTCTTTACATACATCGGGTCAGTTTTATATATGGAAGACACTGCTGTTACGTTAATATCAGGATGCCTGTCAATTGCATCAACAGCTTTTCTTATATTCGCTTCCCTGTCTCCAACATTAGAGCCTATGGATAAGTAAAATGTATTGCAGCCACTTAAAACCCTGGTACAGGTTTCGCTTTTATTTCCTTTATCTGCAATGTCTCCATTTTTAATATTATTGTCGGTGCCCATAATATGTTTGCCATTTGCTCTCAGATTCTGCTCTATCTTTCCAGCGTGCATTCTACCCCAACAGATTGTAAATTTTCATCTATCGGAGGAGAAGTTTTTTCTATTCTTACATCTACCTTCTCAATAAGATGTGACATATTTAATATTTTAGCAGCCATCTTTTGCGAAAGGGTCTCCAGCAAATTAAACCTTCCTTTGCTATTGATTTTCTTCACAAGTTTAATTACATCTGAATAATTTACAGTATTCTCAATATCATCGCCTGCAAAGCTGTCTTTTTTTATATAAATAGTAATGTTAAAAAGAAAATTCTGGCCATTTATTTTTTCTTCTTCTCTTGCACCATGATAGCCAAACAGGTTTAAATTTTTGATTAGTATTCTAAACATCTTTAACGCCTTTTATACCCTTTGCAATTTTAATTGCCCTTACTGTTTCCTCCACATCATGTACCCTCAGGATATCTGCTCCATTTAAGACAGAGCAAACTGCTGAAGCAAGACTACCTTCAAGTCTTTCTTCTACCGGTAAATCAAGTATTTTGCCAATAAAAGATTTTCTTGAAGCACCGACAAGCACAGGATACCCCAGAGCCTTAAACTCAGAAAGTTTATTTAGTATCATTAAATTATGCTCAAGCTTTTTTCCAAATCCTATCCCGGGGTCTATTATAATCTTATCCTCGCCTATTCCAGATTCTACTGCTCTGGCAGCTTTATGTTGCAAATAATCATAAATCTCATCTATCACATCTTCGTACTCAGGGTTTTCCTGCATATTTTTTGGAGTTCCTTTCATATGCATTATAATTACAAAAGATTTGCTTTCGGCAGCAACTTTTGCCATATTATCATCTAAAGTTAACCCGCTAATATCATTTATTATGTGAGCCCCAGCTTTTACTGCCCTTTTTGCAACCTCAGACCGATATGTGTCAATTGAAACTAAAATGTCATAATTTTTGGAAATGTGCTCAATTACTGGTATGGTCCTTTCTATCTCATCACTCAAACTCACAGGTTGCGAACCAGGTCTTGTAGACATTCCGCCTATATCAATTATTTGCGCACCCTGCCTTACTATTTCATCTACCCTATCGCAAGCTTTGCTCTTCTCAAAATAATAGCCGCCGTCATAAAAAGAGTCGGGTGTTACATTCAATACACCCATTACAAGCACTTCTCTGTTTAAATCAAATTCTCTATCTGCAATTTTCAATATTTTTTTCTTTTCTATTTTATCCAATCTATTAATATAGATACTTAAATCATCAGACAATTTTTTTAAGCCAAATGGCTGCATCTTTATTTTTTTTATCAGACTTTTTATGCTTTCTCTTGTTGCCAGTATAATGACATCCGTTTCCCCTTCGGTGCTGCACAAAATTTCCCTTGAAGTGACAACATCACCCCCTCTGGAAAGCATCTCCTGCTTTAATATATTGGCAGCTATCAAGCTTATGCCCTTAACTTTTAAAGCAAGCGGCAAAGTTTTATTTATCATTATATTACAGCCTGCTGCATCTGCGCCTATTTTTTTAAATTCAGCAAATCCTTCTTCTTTTGTCCTTATGCTTAATGCTCTTACCTTGTAATTCATTTTACCCTTTATTTATCCTTTGATTAAAGCCATTGCTTCAGCTCTTGAAGCAGGATTTTTTCTAAAAAGTCCTCTCACAGCAGAAGTTACAGTCATGGTATTTGGTTTTTTAACCCCTCTCATGCTCATGCATAGATGCTCAGCTTCAACAACAATCATGACCCCTCTGGGTTCAATCTTCTTCATGATTGTATCTGCGACTATGGTAGTCAATCTCTCCTGAACCTGTGGCCTCCTTGCAACTATTTCAAAAACCCTTGCAAGCTTGCTGAGACCTATAATCTTGCCTGTTTTGTTGGGAACATACGCTATATGAGCTTTGCCAACAAAAGGAACAAGATGGTGCTCGCATACAGAATAAAAAGGAATATTTTTTACAATGATAATCTCATCATGGTTCTCATCAAACATTGGACCAAGTGCATCTGCTGGATCCTTTCCTATCCCGCTGAATATTTCTTCATACATTGCAGCAACTCTTTTTGGAGTTTTGATAATGCCTTCCCTGTTTAAATCTTCCCCTATTCCCTTAAGTATCATCCTTACGCCATCTTCAATCATTTTTTTATCCATCAGTAAAACTCCTGATCTAAATTTATATTCAAATATGAAAATTAATTATACCACTTTACCACAATAGCATTTACTTCAAAATAACACTTACCGGGATTAGGTGAAAATAAGATTTAAACTGATTGCCAAAAACTAATTACATTTTTAGAGCTGGAATATCGCCTTATAAAGCTTTCTGTTTAACATCAAATCCAACCCTGTTTTAAAATTTGATAAATTCATCACTTCAGATATAAGAGGAGAAACATTTATTTTTTTATTTATAATAATATCATAAGCTTTTTTTAGCGTTTCAGGAGTAGCTGAATATGTACTTTTAATTGTTGCCTCCCTTTTGTACAACTTCTCAAAATCTATTGGGATACAGCTGTCTTTGTCTGAAACACCAAAAACATTTATGCATCCGCCATCACGGATATATGATAGCGCATCGCTCAGTGTATATTTGTTAGTAACAGTAAGTACAACAGTATCAATACCTATATCAGTTATTTTTCTAATACTGGCTAAAATATCTGATTTTGAAGGGTTAACTACATGATAAGCTCCCAGCTTCTTTGCAAGACTGAGTCTTTTATCATCAATATCAATAGCTACGGCCTTGCAGCCAAAAAGTCTGATAAGCTGCACGAATAATATACCCATCGCACCTGCCCCAACTACGCTAAAAACATCTCCTTTCATGAATTTAACCCTTTCCATTGCTCTTATGCAGCATGCAAGTGGTTCAATAAATATGGCTTCCCTTATATCCTGATTTTCTGGAAGTTTAAAGGTGGTATGTTCTATGTGTTCTGTCGATAATCTTATAAACTGGCTGAATGCTCCGGGATAAATATTGGTTTCCTTAAAGTGCCTGCACATGGAATAGTTGCCGTGTGTGCAGTAGTGGCATTTGTAGCATGGTATATGATGAGCTGCAGCAACAATATCTCCTACATCAAATTTAGATACATTTTTACCTTTTTCTACTACCCTGCCTACAAATTCATGCCCGTATACTGCAGGTTTTTTATTACTGGCATCAAATATCTTTATAATATCAGATCCGCAGAGCCCGGTATATATCATCTCTACAAGCATGTCGCTATCTGAGAGGCTTGGTTTATCAATATCTTCTATCTTAAATGTATTTTGGTTGTAGCAAAGCAGTGCCTTCATAGTGATAGATTTAAGTAGTGATATTATATTTTATGCCTTTTTGCAAATCCATAAGCTCCAAAGCATCTACCACCTTTTCCAGCGGCATGTCAGCCGTTATAAATCCAGCTGAATTTATTTGTCCTGACGCAATCAACTTAAAAGCTTTTTTGACATAACAAGGCGTATGGTGATATACGCCTTTTATAGTAAGCTCGCAGTAATGAAGAAGCCCGGTATCTATATTTATTGAAGTGCCGGATTTGCACCCACCAAAGAGATTTATAGTTGCCCCTTTCCTGCCCATAAGTACCGTTGCCTCCCAAACTTTCGGAAAACCAGTTGCATCAATCGCAACATCTACTCCTTTGCCTCCTTCGGTTAGGTCTTTGACTGCCTGTACCTGATCAGATACCTCGGATGCATTAATAGTAAAGTCAGCTCCAAAGTTCTTAGCGTAAGCAAGCCTCTCGTTAGATAAATCTGAAGATATAACAACTGCACCTTTTAGTTTTGCCAGAGCTACAAACATAAGACCAATGGGTCCCGCGCCATTAACAGCTACCACATCTCCCGCTTCAATGTTTGACTCCTCTATTCCATGCACTACGCACGCCAGTGGTTCCAACAGGGCTGCTTCTTTATATTCAACGCCATCCGGTATCTTATATGTGTTTATCTTTAGAATGCTTGATGGTATTTTTATATATTCTGCATATGCCCCATTATTATATACGATATTTTCACACATGGAATACCGCTCTAATTTACAGTAGTAACACTTAAAACAAGGCGCGCTGTTGACAGCAACGACCCTGTCTCCTACTTTGAAATTATCTACATTTTTCCCTACCTCTACAATATCTCCTGCCCACTCATGGCCGAACACCGATCCTTCCTCTATCATAGTTGGATGGCCTCTTCTGTAAGTTTTTAGATCTGAGCCGCATGTGAGAGCGCTTCTTATTTTAACCAGTGCTTCGCCATCATTTATTTTCGGTATGTCTGTACTTGAGTATCTTACATCTTCAGCCCCATAAAAAAGCTGAGCCTTCATTTTACCTTTCATCTTTGCCCTTCATATTTATCGCACAAATAATTTTAACAAAAGGTGCTCCATTAGAATTAGTAAACCTAATTAATGATCCTGTGAAAATATTATTTTTTAGCAGCTTCCTTAGAAACTTTTACTTTCTCGGATTTTCTGGCCCTTGTTTTAGCAGGTTTCTTTTCCAGTTCTGGTTTCGATAGCTTACTATTTTTTTTACTCTTAACCTTGCTAAGTATTTTAGTTACTTCTTCCCGGCTTAAAGTCTCTTTTTCCATCAGTTTATCAGCAAGCTTGGCTAACGCACTCTTATTTTTTGTAAGTATTTCTTTTGCATTGTCATAACAATCCTCTATAATTTTATGAACTTCTTCATCTATTTCAGCAGCTGTCTTATCGCTATAATGAGGCCTGGAAACAATTTCTTTGCCTAAAAATATTTCATCCTCCCCGCTCTTAAAAGTAATTGGACCTAGCTTTTTACTCATGCCAAATTCAGTAACCATCCTTCTTGCTATTTTTGTAGCTCTTTCCAGGTCATTTTGGGCTCCTGATGTAACATCCTCAAAAGTCATCTCTTCACTTACTCTCCCGCCCAAAAGCTGTGTGACATTGTCCAAAAGCTCATTTTTAGATTTTAAATATCTGTCTTCTTCTGGAAGGGTGATGACATATCCTAATGCTCCGCCCCTTGAAATAATAGATATTTTGTGGATCGGGTCAGTATGAGGCAAAATATATGAAAGCAGTGCATGCCCGGATTCATGATAGGCAATTACTTTTTTCTCACCTTCTGATATCACTCTGGTCTTTTTCTCTGGTCCTGCTATAACTCTTTCCACAGCTTCTTCTATTTCGAATTTACTTACTTTATTCTTATTATGCCTTGCAGCCAAAAGGGAAGCTTCATTAAAAAGATTTGCCAAATCAGCACCTGTAAACCCCGGCGTTTGCTTGGCAATAGTTTTTAAATTTACATTTTTAGCAAGAGGTTTTCCTTTGGCATGTATTTCCAGTATTTTTTCCCGTCCCAGCAGATCAGGCCTATCTACAACTATCTGCCTGTCAAATCTTCCCGGCCTTAGAAGCGCAGGATCCAGAATGTCAGGCCTGTTGGTAGCAGCTATCAAAATTACAGTGCTGTCTATATCAAATCCATCCATTTCCACAAGTAGCTGATTTAATGTTTGTTCCCTTTCATCATGGCCCCCGCCAAGGCCTGCCCCTCTATGCCTGCCAACAGCATCTATTTCATCCATAAATATAATTGATGGCTGACTGGCTTTAGCCTGCGCAAAAAGGTCTCTTACTCTTGATGCTCCAACTCCAACAAACATCTCTACAAACTCCGAACCACTAATACTAAAAAAAGGCACGCCAGCCTCTCCTGCTACTGCCCTTGCCAAAAGTGTCTTGCCTGTGCCGGGCGGACCATAAAGCAGAACGCCCTTTGGAATCTTTGCACCCATTGCTTTGAATTTTTTAGGCTTTTCTAAAAATTCCTCTATTTCCTTCAGCTCTTCTACTGCTTCATCAACACCGGCCACATCTTTAAAAGTAACCCTGTCTTTTCCTTTATTGGCCAGTCTTGCTTTACTCTTGCCAAACTGCAGAACTTTAGACCCGCCGCCCTGAAGCTGGTTCATCATAAAGAAAATTAATCCAAACATTATTATAAAAGGTAAGGCGCCAATCAGTATTTGTATCCAGACAGATTGCTGCTGATTGTCTACTTTAAATGGTATGCCCTCATCCAATAAAATCTGGGCAACATCATAATTATCTAAAAAGAAAACTTTAAAATTAGTCCCATCTTTAAGTTCTCCGTTTATTATTTTGTCTTCTCCCTTAACAATCAGAGGGACAGAGGTGTTAATCTCATTATTTTTAACTTTTTCAACAAATTCATTTAAAGTAAATTCCTGTACCGGGGGAGACAAAAAAAGTGGATTCCTAAAAATAAAAAACATTACAACTATCAATAATATTAACAGCGCTATGTTTTTAAAATTTTTATTACTTTTAAAATTTTTATTATTCAAATTCAAACAGCTCCTTTATTAATACTTCATCATTTTCCAACAACTAAAACAAATATTCGCACATAGATTATACTATATATTATTATAATAAAATAGAAAAACGAAGGCATCCTTCTGCAGTTTCTCCGTGTTTTACTTTGGATTTTAGTTAATCTAACATTTTTTTGATATTCATTTCTAACGGGAAGGTTAAATAAATGACCCATCTTCAAACATCTTAGGTGATATGCCTATAGTTTCCTGGTTATCACAAAATCCCCACATATCTATAGCTCTAACTTATAATTGATAGAGGCAATTTGTCAAACAAGGCAGGCCTGCTGCAATGAACTTATTCTTCGTCCTCAATGTATCCTATGTAAGGTAAATTTCTATATTTCTCAGCTGCATCAAGCCCGTATCCTATAACAAACTTGTTTGGTATATCAAATCCTTTGTATTTTACTTTGTTTTTCGTTTTTCTTGGGACATCTTTATCTAAAAGCGCACAAACTTCTATACTTTTAGGATTTCTTGCTTCTAAATTTTTAATTAAATAATTGAGAGTTCTGCCAGAGTCAATTATATCCTCAATAATAATTATGTCTTTGCCCTCTATGTTAAAATCTAAATCCTTTGTAATCCTTACCACTCCTGAGCTGACTTTAGAATTTCCATAACTAGAGACTGCCATAAAATCAAATGTGATCGGCAGATTTATTTCCCTGCATATATCAGCCACAAATATAAAAGAACCCTTCAGTATTGCAATCAGTACCGGGGGAATGCCTTTATAATCATTTGTAATTTTTTGGCCCAGCTCTCTTACTTTTTTCAACAACTCTTCTTCACTTATTAATACTTTTATTTTATTATCACTGTCCATAAACCCCCACCTTAATTTAATTGCTAAATAACCTTAAATACAAAACTTTGCAGGTTGAAGATGACATTTTAGCCCTGTCATCAATCCTGTACTTTCCAACCCATATTATTTTTTCTTTATCTAAAAATATCGGAACCATCTTTCGTAAATGTTTCGGTACTTTACAATCAATAAAAAAGTCATGAAGCTTTTTTTCTTTCATCATACCTAATGGATAAAATTTATCCCCCCTTTTCCACCTTCTCACCCTAACTGGAAATTTTATTTTATCATAATCCAGATAAGCCTCCGTATTACCTATATTGTCCATGCAAGAAAAATTTAGATTCTTTCCACTTACATCTAAAATTTTAGAAAGCAGCTCTGTTTCAAACTTTTCGTATCTTTTTTTCTTGCCAACCTCTATCTGTTCTTCTTCTGTAAAACTGCCATTTTCTTCATCTCTATCTGCTGCAAGCCATTTTAGCCTGCCAGGCAATTTTTTAATGCCTTCTACACTATACACATATATATATTTGCCTTCTTTGGCTGCTTTTATTTTTCCACGTACGCAAACATTTTTACTTTCCCCACCAATATTTAAAATTTTTATAATATCTTCAACATTCCTGGATTTAACATTTTCTAAATCCCCTTTGACTTTCTCTATACTGCACAGCAAAACTCTTCTTTTTACAGCATCCCCAAGAGTATCTAATTTTTCAACAGGAATTTTTACACAAGCTGTGCTTTCATTATCAACGCTTTTATAAAAAGCTGCTATTTTATTTAATTTACTTTCTGAATAGCTCGTTATAAAGTCATCCTCACATCTCAAAATTTCAATAGACCTTAGCACATTTTTCTTAAAAGCACTCAGGAAATTGTCCATTATAAATGGAACCAGCGTGTTTCTAATTTTATTTCTGAAATAGATATTTTCTATATTAGTCTTGTCTATGCAATATGGTATTTTATTTTTTTTTAAAAATTTAACTATATCTTCTCTGTATGTGTTAATAAGAGGCCTTATAAATTTCCCATCCACAGGCTTTATCCCGGCAAGCCCTCTGACTCCTGCCCCCCTTATTAGGCGCATGAGAAAGGTCTCTATGTTATCATCTGCATTATGGCCAACTGCAATTTTATCTGTGCCAAGCTGCGCAGACGCCTCAGCCAGCATTTTAGCTCTTAATACCCTTGCTCCTTCTTGAAATGTTTTTTTATTCTCTCTGCACCACTTTTTTACATCTACTTTTTTCTTTATTAGCTCAATATTCATTTTCCTGCACAAATCTTTTACAAATAATGCATCTTTGCCTGATTCACCATTTCTTGTCATGTGATCAAGGTGAAAACCAAATAGAGTCAGGCCCATCCTTGCCTTTAAATAATGCAATACATAAGTCAGGAATGTAGAATCAGGTCCGCCTGATACCGAAACAAGGACCCTGTCGCCTTCATTTAGCATATTAAAACAATCTATAGTTTTTGTTACGTTACTGATAATCTTGCTTTTAAATATATCTTCACTGTTTTCTGGTTCCATCTTAAAACTCTTCCCACCCGGCAAACATACAGATATTAAAATCAAATTAAACCAATATCTGCCTTCATGTTTATTCTTGTTATGCTCCTTGATTTACCACTATCTTCGTCAACATCAATTAAGACCCCATTTATCCAATTATCACCTGTTGCTACATCGAATTTTTGAGGCATATGATTTATAAATCTTTCTATAATTATTTCTTTTTTTACCCCTATAACTGAGTCCCTTGGCCCAACCATGCCAACATCTGTAATATAGGCAGTCCCCCTGGGCAGTATCCTCTCATCTGCTGTTTGTATATGCGTATGAGTACCAATAACCGCGCTAACCCTTCCATCCAAAAACCATCCCATTGCTACTTTCTCAGATGTAACTTCGGCATGGAAATCTACAATTATTATTGGCGTCTGGCCTCCTATAAAATTTATAATTTTGTCAATGCTCCTAAATGGACAATCAAAATTATCCAGAAAAACTCTGCCGCATATATTTGCGACTGCTATTTTCCTGCCTTTTGTTTTTTTATTAGATAATATGTAACATCCATTTCCGGGAGTACCAGGAGGATAATTTGCAGGTTTCAGCAGCCTTGGCTCCTGCTCCAGATAATCATATATTTCCCTTTTCTTGTAAATATGATTTCCAGAAGTAACAATATCTACACCAACATTGAGAAGATCATCGCAAATACGCGGAGTAATTCCCATACCGCCAGCAGCATTTTCACCATTTGCAATTACAATATCTACAGAATTACTTTTAATAATTTCCAAAAGTTGCTTTTCAACACAAATTCTTCCGGGCTTTCCAAAAATATCACCTAAAAATAATATTATCAATTTTAACCTTCCTAAAACAATTTATTATTTGCTTAATCCCAATACTTTATCTTCCAGCTCCCATTCTCTTCTTTCACAAGAGAAACTTCAATGTCTTTATACATTTTTTCTTCTCCATCATAAAAGTCAGTTAAATCTATCCCAACAACAGCTATATTATTTTTAACCTCCACCCAGTTGATCTCTACTGAGGTTATGTCAGTAACATTGCCAAGATCATTGTTAAAATCTTCCAGGGTTCTATATTTTTTATCCTCGCTGCAAATGTATTCATATGCACTGTCATAATCTTTACCTATTAATGCATCAAAAAAATTTTTGACCACCTCTACTGCATTATCCATCTCTTCTTCGTGTGCAAATTTATGAATAATAGAATTTTTAATTTCTTGATACTGAGTGCATGAAGTAAAAACAATGGAGCATAAAAAAACCAAAAATATTATAAAAACAAAAGACCTAACACTGTAAAACCTAAACTTTGTACTTGCAAAAATTTTATCTTTCATAACATGCAATATTGCTGAATTTCTTTTTTTGATTAGATATCTTTTATGTCCACCTATAAATAAATTTACCAGAGTAAAAGATAACTAGCATAGCCAATTTTTTACATATTAATTTTTTGCGAAATTTGTGAGCAGGAAATTCAGATAAATTATGGTAGCGGGGATAGGATTCGAACCTATGACCTTCGGGTTATGAGCCCGACGAGC
>CAYMPQ010000032.1:5576-18168 GCA_964392345.1 uncultured Actinomycetota bacterium | reverse complement strand
TTAAGAGAGATTTTAACAGAAGGAGCAGCAGTGAGCGGGTATTTTCCCGGCTGCTGTCAATCCTTATGCAAAAGCCCTCTGTGGTAGGCCTTGCCGCTACGGCAAATCTCTGCACCATCTCACATATTACTGTCTTAGCTGTTGCCTATTTTTCCTCATTTGTCAAAGAACCTAATAAAATTCGGTTTGTTAAAAGCTTTCTCCCGAATTTTTAATTTCGTGAAGCCCTATATAAGTTTTAATTTTATAGTGGCTAACATTTTATCAACTTTGGTTAATACTTCCCATGTTTATGCATAGCATTGAGATAAGCTATTACGTTTTCATGTGGAATATAGTTTACAATTGAATGAGAAGATGTGCCCACATATCCATAACCAGGTTTTAGTGCTTCCATGTGCTTTTTTACATCTCTGTCTATATCTTCCGGGGTACCCTTTGACAATGGAAACTCAATATCTACATTTCCAGACAAGCATAATCTGTCACCATATCTTTTCTTATATTCCCTATAATCAATTCCATACGGATCCATAGGATTTAGGCAGCTTACCCCCATATCAATCAAATCTTCAACAATATCATCAATTTTCCCATCTGAATGAAACATTACCGGAACACCAGCATTTACGGCAGGTTCCATTATCCTGGCCATTCTTGGAACCCAGATTTCTTTCATAATTTTAGGAGGAATAAAAAGACCTGTTTTAAAGGCAACATCATCTGCAGGCCAGACAAAATCTATTCCTGCTTCAACCAGCGCTTTTGTCATTTTAACATAATGCTCTGTAGAAACTTCCAGTATATCTTCAACAAGCTGCCTGTCTTCATATACCATCATCATAAAATCATTCATTCCAACCATAAATTCATATGGAGTTTGCGTTATACAGCCGTAAAGGCAGGCTACACCGATTTTAGAATTTCTTTTTTTAATTGTATCCTTATATTCTTTTACATACTTTACTGCATTATTTATCTGCTTGTCTGAATATAAAGTCAATGCTTCAAAATCTTTTCTTGTTTTTATGGACCTGTCCGCTACTTGAACCATTTTTCCGTTTTCATCCTCTCTCATAAAAGGTGTCCAGAGACCTCCTTCAAATACCATTGCATCCTGGCCAATAATATTGCACAAATCAATAAAATCATCAGGATACATTGGCCTTACTTTATCAGGATCTACCACACCTTTAGCAGGATCGCCACCATATGCTAGAGTATTTCCTGCAGGTTTTTCCAGGAATTTTTCTACATGCTGGTCCTCATACAATACTTCAAAATTTGGAACCCTGTCTACCGGCTCTCTTCTGAAAGCGGAAAGAAGCCTTTTTATATCAGGTTCACCTTCATATGGATCAATGGTTTTTGAATTTATCATTAAGATCTCCTTTCTCTTCAATAATTTACCAAAATATTAAATCAAATTTTCTTTTACCCACAACAATATGCAATCTAAGGCATCGTCAGTAGTAGGCTCAGCTAAAAGACCATGGTCGCCTTTATCAAATATAACCAACTTCTTTTTTTCACCAGCTTTTCCAAAAAGTATTTTTGCATGCCTGTCGCATGGAACAATTCCATCCTCTTTGCCTGCCATCAGAAGCAATGGCCTTGGTGATATCCTTTTAACAAAATTTACTGGCTTCATTAAAAGTATTGAATCTATTGAAGCGTATTGGACATAATACGTAAAAGCCTTGTCATTAAAATTTTTTCTTATTTCTTCTACCAATTCTATGTACTGGCTTTTATAACACAATGCATCTGTCATTTTTATTAAATTTGAATTACTCTTATAAAGTTTAATTTCTTTACAGACTGCCTTTTTTATCAATCATGCAGTTAAGCTTCTCCCTGTAATACTTAAAATCCTCCCAGGGAACTTCGGGGGGTATTAGATGATCACCATAAGGTATATATCCGCCTGCTTTTAATAACTGCCCAATTGGCTCCAGAAACTTATCTATTTCTTCTTTTCCCAGTAAAATTTTTGACTTTGGTATGCCACCAAGAATCTGCAGTCCGGGATATTTTTTTCTAGCTGCCAGCACATCCATCCCAGCGCTGGCTTCCATAGGGTAAAGACCTGTAATCCCTGCATCCAAAAACAAAGGGATTAACTCATTGCAGTCACCGTCAGTATCAAGAAGGATAATATTTACATCCCTGCTCCTCAAAAAACCAGTAAGTTTTTTATAGTAAGGGGCCATAAATTCCTTAAATATTGCAGGAGAAACCATAGAAGCAGTCCCGCTGGATACATCTTCCCATATATTTACACAATCTATATCTACTCGCGAGATAACCTCTTCCCATATTGCTATCCAGAGATCAGTAAATGTCTCCAGCATATCTTTTATCAAATCAGGTTTATCATAATAATAAAAGAAAAGATTCTCATAACCTAAAAGATGAGCAAGTGTACCAAAAATCCCTAATGGATATCCTCCCAAAGTTAGTACAAAATCTCTGTTTTTGTATATTTTTAGAAGCTCTTCCCAGTTATCAGGGAATCTTTTGCTTATATTATCCAGACTAAGTCTTTCTTCTTTTATTTTGTTCCAGGTGTCCCAATCCTTAATTGGCCATTTCATGGAAGTAGGGATTGTAGCTTCATTCTTTAAAAATATCCTTTCAACACCGTCTAAATCTATGTAGGTAACTGACTTGTTGTCTTCGCCTAAAATTTTAATTTCAAATTTTGGATAAAATAGCTGCTCTACCTTTACAAGTATTTGTACTTTATCAAAATTAAAATATTCTGCTACATCATTATCTATTGGAAAACCCTGGTTGGGCCAGTATACTGCTCCTCCCCATACTCCAATACCATTTGGCAGTTCTATTCTCTCGTTTTCTATAGCACCCTTTTTTTCCCAGATATAAGTCCAGGCAGTTGTATAGAGAGCAGCAGAAAGTGTAGTTATTTTAGTAGGTATTTTAGGATATTTTTTCTCAGGTAATCCCTGATTGTACCAGTTTTTTATAGTAGAGCCCCAATAACCAAATTCCCACTTTATAGTACTTACATTTTTATTAAAACCCATGACTTCATGGAAACGTTCTCTAGTGTTCATATTTACCTTTCCGGAGGGGTTTAATAATTCATATACATTCAGAACTTAAATTTGGCCCTCTCAATTATAATGTATTAAACCCTCATAGACCCTTTTCCCCTACAAACTTAAATCTTAAAAAAAATCATTCAGTACCGCAGCAGATGTCTTTTACTTCTGATAGCATCGACTGCAATTACAAGTACCAGCAGTGCTCCCTTTACGACCATACGCAAAAATACTGGCAAGTCAATAAGCACCATACCATTTGATATAGTCTGTATGATTACAAGGGCAATAAATACTCCAAGAAAATTGCCCTTGCCCCCTCCGACAATTACTCCTCCAAGTACTACTATAGTTATAATTTCAAGCTCAGCGCCAGTCCCATATTCCGGTCTTCCCGAACCCAGCTGAGAGATAAGCAGAAGCCCTGCAATTGCAGCAAAAAACCCGGAGATCATATAAGATATTATCTTTGTCCTATCGACTGGTATGCCTGCAAGCCTTGCCAGATTTTCATTGCCTCCTATTGTAAAAAGATTCCTGCCAAATCTTGTAAACTTAAATATAAGTGTAATTATTGTAAAAGCCACTATTATATAAATAGTAGTGATTGGAAAGACTCCGCCTATATATTTTCTTCCAAAATTCTGCACAAAAATATTATAGATCCTCGGATTAAGATCAGCCCAGAAATAGCAGATTCCCCTGAATATCGCAAGTGTGCCCAGCGTTGTGATTATCGGATTGATCCCGACTTTTACTATGATAAGTCCATTAATAAGACCGACAAGACAGCCGATGACCATAGCTATTACAAAGACATATGGTGTTGATAGTTCAATACCTTTCATAAGAAGAACTGCACTGACTATCCCGGCCAGACCTGCAGTAGAACCGACTGTTAGATCAAACCCTCCTCCGACCATTACAACCGTAACACCTGCAGCCATTATCCCAAATACTGCAAAATTATTAAAAATACCCTTTATATTCTGTATTGTTAAAAAATTTTCACTGCTAAGAGAAAAAAATATTAACATTACAATATATATTCCGATTAAAGTGGGAGTCGGAGTTCTTAAGAAATTCATGACCGGTGAATATTTTTTTGCTACCTTTTTCATTGATCCTCCAAAACCTGGTTTTATTTAAAATAGGGTCCAGACGATTTAAGTTCTTCTTCTTATCATCATCTGCTTTATCTCATATGTTGAAACAATCAATATCAGAATTGTTCCCTGCACTATCTGCATATAAAAATAATAAATATTCATTATTGTCAAAAAATTATATAAAACACTTAAGATAAAAACGCCTGCAAGTGTTCCAAGGATAGTACCTTTCCCTCCTCCAAGCACGGTCCCGCCTAAAATTATTGAGGATATTATTAATAGCTCAAGACCCTGTCCATGCTGGGGCATTCCCACAGCCGTAAGAGAAGTGAGGATGAGGCCGCCAAGAGAAGCAGTCATACCGCATATAAGAAAGCCTATAAATTTTACCTTCTTCACATTGATCCCGGAAAGAAATGATGCAAGCGGATTTGATCCTATAGCATATATTTTTCTTCCCCATTTTGAGTGCTGCATTACTATATAGGTGATTGTAAAAACTACCACAAGAAGTACTATCGGAAATGGTATTGCTTTAAAAATAAATCCTCTTCCTATGAAATCTACGACCGGATTCATAGCCAGGATAGATTCGCCATTGGTCAATGTATAACCGATTCCTCTCCATACAAACATTGTACCTATGGTCGCAATTATCGAATTTACTCCTATTACAGTTACAACCATACCGTTGAATGCACCCATTGCAACACCGGCTGCCAGCGCAATTACAACAACCAGCCATCCGGGCAGCCCTTTTTCCAGAAGCAGTGCGGTAAGACATGCAGTAAGACCTATATTTCCTCCAATAGAAAAATCAATCTCCCCGGTGACCATAACCATCGTAAGGACAGCTGCTACTATCCCTATAAAGGAAAGATTATTTACCATAGGTATGAGATTTAATTTTGAAAAGAAAAATGGTCTTCCGACATAAGAAGCAATAATAAACAGCCCGGCAAGTACTATAAATAGTATTGCAGTATTATTTATTTTAAAATGTATTTTTTTACTGATTCCCGCGTTCGCGTTTTCTGCCATAATATCCTCCCTTTGAGCTTTATAGACAAGCTTTTTGAAGCAGCTTTTCCTCTGAAGCTTCCTTCCTTAAATACTGGCCGGTAAACCTGCCTTTATTCATTGTTATGATCCTGTCAGCAATAGACAGTATTTCTGGAAGTTCCGAACTTATCATGATAATTGAAGAACCTTTTTCACACAGATCCTCTATTAACTTATATATCTCGATCTTTGCACCCACATCTATGCCGCGGGTAGGCTCATTTAAGATTATTATCTGCGAACCGCTTTCAAGCCACTTGGCAATAACCACTTTCTGCTGATTTCCTCCCGAAAGACTGTTGACTTCCTGATCCACAGAAGGTGTCTTTATGCCTACTTCATCTACCCATTTCTTTGCCCTTTGTTTTTCCTTCTCCTTATTGATTAGAAAGTTTTGTCCCAGATCTTTTATATTCGCAAGAGTAATATTTTCCTTTACTCCCATTATAAGGGCAAGCCCTTCCGCTTTTCTATCAAGCGGTACCAGTCCAACTCTTTTATCCCTTGCGGTTGATGGATCTTTAATAACTGCTCTCTTACCATTTATAAATATCTGCCCGCTCTTTATTTTATTTGCTCCAAACAGAGCCTTAACCAGTGAGGTTCTGCCTGATCCCAAAAGACCGAATATACCAAGGATCTCACCTTTTTTTAATTCAAAACTAATACTGTCAATTCCATCGGCGCTCAAGTTTTTTACATCCATTACCACATCACTGATCTCAACTTCTTTTTTGGGATACATATCCTTTATATCCCTTCCCACCATAAGTGCCACAAGCTTCCCATAATCTGTTTCCTGTATTTTTTGAACCCCTACCTTTTTTCCATCGCGGAGTACTATGACTCTATCTACTATCTCAAAGACCTCTTTTAGTCTATGAGATATATAGATGATAGAGACACCTCTTTTCTTTAAGGTCTTTATTATATTAAATAATGATTTTATTTCTTCTTCGGAAAGAGCTGCAGTAGGTTCATCCATAACCATTATTTTTGCTTCCTTTGATATCGCCTTCGCAATCTCGACTACCTGTTTTTGTGAAACAGAAAGATCCCCTATTATTGCGTTTGGATCAAGCTTTACATTAAGTGTGCCCAGAAGCTCTTTTGCATGCTCTGTCATAGCTTTCCAATCGACTATTTTCAAAGGACCCTTTACGATCTGTTCACCTACAAATATATTTTCAGTTACAGTAAGATTATCGATAGTATTTAATTCCTGATATATAACTCTTATACCTGATACCATTGCCTCTGCCGGACTCTTGATATCAAGTTCCTTTCCGTCTATATATATATGTCCGGAGTCTTTTATATAATTTCCCGCAAGGATCTTTATAAGCGTCGATTTCCCTGCACCATTTTCTCCCAGTATGCCAAGCACTTCACCTTTGTGCAGATCAATAGACACATTATCCAGAGCTCTAACACCCGGGAATGTTTTAGTAATATTTTCCATCTTTAAAACAATGCCATTACTGTTAGACACTTCATCACCACCTAAATCTTAGACCGGGGAGGCCTGTTATGGCCTATGGCCCCCTCGGCCTTCTTGATAATCCTTAGCTTTCGAAAGAAAGCTCCGACTAATGATTATTCAGGATACCATTCGTCAATATTATCTATATTGATTACAACATTCTCAACATAGAGGAATGGAGGTACGAGTTCGTCATTCATCAGTGCTACAGATGCTGGCACCAGATATTCTCCATATTTTTCTGGGAAGAAAGCAACCGAACCGTCAGTAAGTCCATCGCGGATTTGCTGCTTGCCGACATCATCACAGCCCATTGTCACTATAAACCACTTCTCCGGATCCCATCTTCCAGCAGTCTGAATAGCTGCTATGCAGCCGCTCATAGTCTGCTCATTGATTGATGTCATTGCTACATTCTCAGCATCAGGTATTGTTGACAGGATATCTGTCATTGCCCTATTAGCCTGTTCGGCCTCACCTGCGCCTCCATCTGCCCTATAAGTAATCGGGTCTATTACATCTGCTCCATACTTATCAACAAATGCCTGGTAGAAGCCTTCAGACCTTAGCATCAGCACATCGCCGCCTGCCGGGAACTGTATAAGTATTATGGCATCAATTGTGTCTATACCTCCCTGAGCTTCTACAGCTTCGATTGCATACTCTCCGCCAAGGTATGATACATAAAAATTATTACACCCCATGAATGGTGCATTCGGCGTAGGTACATCTACTGCTATAATAGGAATACCAGCCTGGGTAAATTTAGTTGATATAATACTGTTTACCTTTGAATCGAACTGGAAGTTGATAAGTACATCTGGATTTTTAGCAAGCATGATATCTGCATTTTTAAGTCCTATTGTTGCATCATACTGATTGTCTGCATAGAAAATGTCAGCAGGATCTCCGCCAGCCAGTACCCATTGGTCCTGGATATTTTGCCACACACTTTCACAAAACGGAATACCACCCATAATATTGGTGAAGGCAAGTGTATGGCCCGTAGCTGGAGCTTCAGCATACTCCTCGCCGGCTTTAGCATATTCTCTCATTTTCTCATAGTATGCATACCCTTCTTCTTTTACAGTCTCTACTACTGTTTCAGTTACAGTCTCTATTACAGTCTCTGTTACTACCTCTGGTTCCGCTGCTTTTGCACAAGCTGGCAGTATTATCAGTGTTGTAATGATAGTCACCACCAACCCAACGAAAGAAACTAATTTTAACTTACTCATTTTTCCTCCTTTGATTTTACTCATACGCTCGTATGATTTTTACTAAAAGAAATTGTGCTAAAATAATCTTGTTATTTTAGCTGTTGGTGCTTCATATTCTGCCCTCCTTTAAAAAGATATAAAAAATATATAATTTATTTTGTCGTGGGCAAGAAATTTTTACATTTTAGAGAAACGTTTCTCTAAACAAGAGAATATTATTATAGTTCTAATAATTTGTCAATAGATCAACTCATTTTTTTGTTACAGCAAAGTAGAATGTTCCGCTCTTACCTGCTATATCAAGCCTTTCTTTTTATAATATTTTGTTGCTTCGCTGAGGATTTTGTTAATTTCTCTGTCCTGTTCATCTGTTAAAGGCCTGGGTTTATGATTTGCTAAAATATCTACCATCCTTTCCTTTGCTTTTTCTATAACAGTCTTCTTGCCGCCTGCCAACCACTCCTGGTAAGAAGTTTTATCAAATACTTTTGGCATGTAATCCTCAGTTTTCCAAAGAGTTCTTGTTTGCTTTGTACTCAGAAAAGTTCCAGTTGACCCAACTTCTTTTATTGTATCAATGTCTAAAGTTGCATCATTTATATCAAAGCCTTCCACTATCCTTCCAATAGTACTGGCCACATCATCGTCAATTACGGCTAAAATGGGATTGTAGGCAAGCTCGCCAGTAACACCTCCGTGAAGAACTATTAAGTTAGCCCCGGAAAGAGCTGAACACATGGCAAGCGGTAATTTTTCTGCTGCAGTTTGGTAATCAATCTTTTTAGAATTAGAAAAGGCAGACCCAGTATTGTTGATTGGAATTTTGTATAAAGAATGCCATATTTGATTATATGCCATCTGGTGCAGCGCCACTGCCACTGTTCCAAAATTTAAATCTCCTGTAGCCATATTCATAGCAGAAACAAAGTTATTGGCAATAATTCCACAACCGGGCCTTATGCACTGAAGCAAAACTACAATAGCAAGAAGTTCAGCATTATGACTCACTGATGCTCCTGCAACTGTTATTGGATGGGAACCCCCCATAATTGAACCTGATGCTATATAAATTGGAAAACCAGCATCCAGGTAGTAAAACGCAGCATTGCATGCATCTTCAGCTAATGAAAGTGGGGCCGCACCTTCAACACAGCCCATCAGCTGGGCATCAACTGCCTGGGCCATTTGCGTCTCCCAGATAAAAGTACCAGTAGGTTGTGCCCCTCTGCTGGGTTTAGTTGAAAACCGCATCCTCTGTGCACAACTAACAGGACAGGACATAACAGGAGGCACATCTTTAATTTCAAAATAAGGTGTGTAAGACGGGAACACATTAACAGTGTCAAGAGCATCGGACACTATCACACCTTCATTGTTTTGCTCTATTGTTGGCATAGTGACAATACCTGTGTCAACATCGCAATACCTTGCACCGGCCGAATTCATAAAATAAAGTGTATTTCCACCTAACCTTATGCTCTTTTCTGGATCTCTTGACCTCACCATAAAGCTGCTTGGTGTTTTTCTAATAGATTCCTCTATTAAATCAGGCGGTATCTTAGCAATCTTTGTTTTATAATCTACTATACATCCATTATTTTGTAATAGTTTTAATGCTTTATCGGAGTCGTACCTGAAACCTACTTCCTCCAGTACTTGAAGCGAAGCAGAGTGTATCTGCTCGATTTGACTGCCGGATAATATTTTTATTGGTTCAAATTTTCTCTTAAATCCTTTCTGCATAACTTTCCCCTCCTAACTAATCCCCAATAATTTTTTTGCAATTTTTACTCCTTCAGGGGCAGTAGCCCCATACCCATCTGCTCCTATAGAGTCTGCAAACTCCTGGTTTATCGGACTTCCTCCCACAATTACTTTTACATTATCCCTGACGCCTTCTTTTTTAAGGCCTTCAATGACATTTTTCTGCTCAGCTGCAGTGGTTGTAAGTAGAGCTGACATTGCTAAGATATCAGGATTATTTTCCTTTATTGCATTTAGAAAGTCTTCCCCCTTTACATTTATGCCAAGATCTATTACTTCAAATCCTGCAACATAAAGAAGCGTTGCCACCATCCCTTTCCCGATTGAATGCACATCTCCATACACGGTACCAATTATCACTTTTCCTAAACTTTTATTAGCTTTTTCACCATTTTTTTCAATTGCAGAATTTATTACTGGAAGTGCTTTCTTAAGTACTTCTGCTGCACACACCAGATCAGGCAGGAAAAACTCGCCCTTACCAAATTTATCTCCAACCTCTCTTATGGCACCTGTTAAAGCTGCTGCTGCCTTGAGCGGGCTAACCCCAGCCTCTACTGCTTTTTTTGCTACAGCCTCAGCATTTTCTATATCAAATTCAAGCACTGCATTCTTTAACTGATTTAGAATATCAGAACTCATTGCCAAACCTCCTTTGAGATAATTATTTAGTATTTTTAGGTGGTGCTGCCACAGATCCTCTTTCAATTATACTTGTTGGCAAAATTATATTTTTATTCTTTACTTTCTTTCCTTCCACAATGTCCAAAAGCAGATTCATAGCTGTTGCACCCATTAACTTTTTTGGCTGCTTTACCGTAGTAAGAGGAGGATCGGAAAATTCACATACAATTTCATTGTTAAAGCCGACAACTGATACATCTTGAGGAACTCTATAGCCTGTTTCCTTTAGAGCTTTGATCAATCCAATAGCAGAAAAGTCTGCTATGGCCGTAAATGCAGTTGGCATCTTTCTTTTTTCATGAAGCTCTTTTATAATATTATAAGTTCCTCTTGACTCGTTTAGCCTAATTGTATTATCAATTATTGCAATATCAGGATTATGTGAAATATTATTTTTTTTCAGGCCACTGCAATAGCCCGCATATCTATTTCTTACGGTAGCCTGATTTTCAAAAGTAAATGTCACATATCCTATTTCTCTATGCCCATAACTACACAAATAATCAACAGCCTGCTCCATTGCCTTGGTATTATCTATTAAAACTGAGGGTATTTTAGGATCACTGACTTCCCTGTCAATTACTACTACTGGAATATTTTGGTTATATATCTTTTTGATATGGCTATAATTATCATAACCACAAAAAAATAACAGTCCGTCTATAAACTGATCTACCAGAACATTCATCTGCCGTTCTTCTTCTGCCACGTCATAGAAGGTACAGCTCAATATAAGAGTATATTCCCTTTCCCTTGCTACTTCTTCCATTCCCCTTATGACCTGGGAGAAAAAAGGCTGAGCAATATCAGGTACAATTACTCCAACCGCCCTCGTGCTCCTGGTCCTAAGCCCGCGGGCAATAATATTAGGTTTATAATTTAATTTTTTTACAGCGCTTAAAACCCTTTTTTGCCTGTCTTCCTTTACAAACTTGGTTTTGTTTACAACACTGGATACAGTAGAAATTGATACTCCAGCTTCCCTGGCTACATCCCTTATTGAAGGTCTTTTCAGTTTTTTCCACATTTTTTCAACAAATTTGTCACTCTGAAAATGATAAATAGCAAATCGTTTCGCTATAAATAATAAGCTACAATTTTAGATAAGTCAAACATTTTTTGATTGCAGGCAAAGAATTCAGTAAGGCAAAATTATCTTCTTGAAGTTACTTCCTCTTCATATTTTAAAACTTCATCCATCCATTCCACATCATCTGGGATTTCTGAAGTTTTACAGCAGTAGTCCCAGACAGCCCCATGTGGCATCGACTTTAAAGCTTCGGCAAAACCAAGTCTTGCAAACAAATTTCCACTGTCTTCATAATCTTTTAATATATGAGTTGGTTCAAGCAGTGCAAAAAGAAGTGCCTTTAACACAGCTCTTGCCCCAATAACCCATGCTCCAATTCTATTAATGGAACCATCGAAAAAATCTGTGGCTATGTGTACCCTGGAAAGTGCATCTGCCCTTACAATTTCTTCCATAATGGCCATAAGCTCTTCTGTAAGTATTGGGACATGGTCACTATCCCACCTAACGCCCCTGCTCACATGAAGCATCGCTGCCTTTATGAAAGGAAAAACTGCTGATAGCTTGTCTGAGACAAGTTCTGTTGGATGGAAGTGCCCTGTATCAAAAGTAACAATTTTACCTGTCTTTACTGCATAGCTTAAATAAAACTCATGTGAACCCACGACATAGCTTTCCGATCCTATGCCAAATAGCTTGCATTCAAGCGCATCAAGCATGTTTTCTTCCGGATAATCTATTGCAAATATTTCATCTAAGGAGTTTTTTAAAATTTCTCTGTGCTTCAGCCTGCTTACTGTTAAATCTTTCGACCCATCAGGAATCCATATATTGCAGATGCAGGTACTGCCCAGCTGTTTTCCGATATAATTAGAAATTTTCCTGCACCTTTTAACATGCTCAATCCAGAATCTTCTTACTTTTTCATCACTGCTTGCCAATGTATAACCATCATCTGCTAGGGGGTGAGAAAATAATGTGGGATTAAAATCTAAACCTATACCAAGTTCTTTTGCCCATTCTATCCAACTAAAGAAGTGCTCTGGTAAAATTTTATCTCTATCTACTGCCTTGCCCTTAAAATCTCCATATGTTGCATGGAGATTTAATCTCATTTTTCCAGGAATTAGAGAAAATGCTTTTTCTATATCAGATCTAAGTTCACTTATATT
>CAYMPQ010000032.1:2116-5476 GCA_964392345.1 uncultured Actinomycetota bacterium | reverse complement strand
CATGGACCCTGAAAATTGATCTCTGGTGAATACAAACGAAGGTTGATTTACAAAATCTTCCTTTTTAATTCCGTCCACTTCATAGCCTGCTTTAAAGTATGGAATTTTTAGAAGCTTGCTTGCTATATCATCAGGAACAGGATCGGCAATCTGGCTACGAATATCTTTCTCTTTGTATATTATCATAAAATCATTTATCATCTCTGGATTTATTGTATACACCATATTGCCGCCAGCTACTTTCTCAATGTGTAAAACTTCATCCTTCTTAGGGCCAACCCTTGAAGAGCAAAGCAGTAATTTACTTAAATATCCATTACTCTTGTCAGCCAGTATGGCATGAGCTTTTTTTGCAATTGCAATACCAGTCCATCTCTTAAGTTCTTCGGTCAGCTCTACATTTGCCTCTTTGGCACTTTCTGCGTACTGCTCTCTCTCCTCAAACCTGGCCATCATTATGGTTATAACAGATCTCCATTGACTAAAATCAGCGCCATTTTCTTCCCCAATCTCATGCCCCCTCTTTACTGCTTTTGCAACTTCAACTACCTGGGGGATATCAAATACAAGTGTTGAGTTTGTTGGAATTCCCATAGAAGTAAGTATTTGAATTAGATATATGCCTTCCCTGGATCCGGGACATTTTATCATTATGTTTGGCGAGAGATTTTTTAAAATAAGTGCCTGGCGAAGCATCTCCTTAACATCCGTTACAAGTCTTGGGTCAACTTGTGCGCTGACATAACCTTTCCTATGACCTGATTTTTCAAACAAGGGCATATAAAGCCCGGCACCTCTTTTAGTGATGGCACAATATACTTCCCATGCAAGTTCATAATTACTCTTAGCTGGATTGTCTTTTATTATCCTGTCAATAATGGGGTTAACTTCTTCCGGAAGAAGGTCCAGAACTTTTCTTGTAAGTTTTGGATTTGTTGTCACTCCGCTAAATAAAGTATCTTCAGGTTTTTTCTCATTAAACAGTACTCTTAACCATTCTGCCATAATATCTTTTTCTTTACCTGAAGTTTTCGCAAGGACCTGCTCTGCCCATGTTTTAAATATCAGTGGTGATGAATCCCACCATAGTTCCATATCTTCAGAAGTTTCAGATAGACGCTTCATTGCAGATTTTTTGTAAACAGTCATTTTTTACCTCCGTAAAAATAGTATTATTAAAGTTATATACACTAATATACTCATAATTTATAATAAGCACTAACAATATTTACAATTCTCATTGGATTATTTCTTAACTATTTCCTTTACTGCCTTCACAATATCGGCTGCATGAGGAATAGAAGCCTGCTCCAGAGTTGAGTTATAGGGGATGGGAGTATTTAAGCCAGCAACTATCTTTATGGGAGCATCAAGCCAATCAAAAGCTTCCTCAGTTACCATAGCGCTTATATCAGCTGCAACAGAGCCCCTCCTGCATGCCTCGCTTACTACTACAAGCCGCCCGGTTTTTTTTACTGAACTTATAATTGCCTCTATATCTAAAGGCACAAGTGTTCTTGGGTCAATTACCTCGCAGCTTATACCATCTTTCTGGAGTTCCTCGGCAGCTTCAAGTGATTTAAATACCATATTGGAATAAGCAAAAATTGTAACATCTTCTCCTTCTCTTTTGATATCTGCCTTACCAAACGGTATGGTATATTCTTCTTCCGGGACTGGCCCCTTGTTAAGATAAATCATTTTATGTTCAATAAACATAACAGGATTACTGTCTCTTATAGCAGTTTTTAAAAGCCCCTTTACGTCATATGAGGTAGCAGGCATTACAACTTTAAGGCCAGGAATGTGATAAAACCATGCTTCCAGACTTTGAGAATGCTGAGCTGCTACGCCTCTGCCGGCACCTCCCTGTGTCCTTATTACCAAAGGAACATTAAGCCTGTCAGCAGTCATATAGCGTATTTTTGCAGCCTGGTTAACAATCTGGTCCATTGCGAGAGTTGTAAAATCTATGAACATAACTTCTGCTATTGGCCTGTACCCGGTAAGAGCTGCTCCAATTCCAGCACCAACTATGGCAGCTTCTGATATAGGTGTATTTACCACCCTCTCCGGGCCATATTTATCTATAAGACCTTTGTAAGCTCTAAATGCTCCGCCATACACACCAATATCCTCGCCAATTAAAAAAACTTTCTCATCGCTGTCCATTTCTTCAATTACTGCTTCTCTTATAGCTTCCCTATATTCAATCTCTCTCATAAAATTCCCTTCCGTTAGTAATATCTGGTATAATTTGAAATCATAGTATATATCTATTTGTTTCTATATTTGCTTAACCTCTTCCAAAAATCTATCGAGTTCAGGCTCTGGACTTTCTTCAGCAAATTTAACAGAACCATCAATCCTTTTTTTAATTTCATCCTCAAATTTATCTATATCCTTGTCAGTTATTATGCCATCAGCCATTAATTTTTTCTTGAAATTAGCAACAGGATCCTTCTCTTTTTTGTAATAGTCTGCCTCTTCTTTATCTTTATACGCCCCGGGATCATTCGGGTGATGTCCTCCCCAGCGATAAGTCTTCGCTTCTATAAGTGATGGACCATTGCCTTTTCTGGCATCATCTGCTGCCCTTTTTACAGTTTCATATACTTCAATTAAATCATTCCCATCTATGATATATCCCGGCATGCCATATGACGAAGCTCTGTCGCCAACATTTTTACAGGCTACCGATTCTCTGGAACACATTGATATCGCGTATAGATTGTTTTCACAGATATAAATTACAGGTAATTTAAAAACTGACGCCATGTTTAGCGATTCATGAAATACTCCATTATTTGAGGCTCCATCGCCAAAAAAGCATATGACAACTTTTCCATTTCCATCCATCTTACAGCTAAATCCCGCACCTACGGATATTGGTATCCCACCGCCTACAATTCCATTTGCACCAAGCATCTTAAGCTCAGTATCTGCTATGTGCATTGAACCGCCTCTGCCTTTGCAATAGCCAGTTGCTTTTCCTAAAAGTTCTGCCATCATTAAGTTTAAGTTTGCTCCCTTTGCTATACAATGGCCATGCCCTCTGTGTGTTGAAACAATATAGTCATCGCCAGTAATTGCGCTGCATGCCCCAACTGCTATAGCTTCCTGCCCAATAGAAGGATGCAGGTATCCCCATATTTTTGCAGTTTGATACAGCTGCACGGTCCTCTCTTCAAACCTTCTGATTTCTATTAATTTTTTAAGCATTTCAATTTTTGCTTCTTTAGACAGATTAGCCATATAACTCCTCTCGAATTATTAAAATTTTAACTGGCTCAATAAAAAATAATTTTATTATCCAAGCATAAGATATACTATATGCAATTTCTTGCATAAATGCAAGAA
>CAYMPQ010000032.1:0-2016 GCA_964392345.1 uncultured Actinomycetota bacterium | reverse complement strand
TGCTTTGTTAACAGCAGATCAGGTTTTTGGCCCGGCTGATTGCCAAATCCGCCGGCATGGTGTTTTGCCGATAGCGTAAATCTTATTATTTTCTCTTTATCAATACAGCCGGTCGCATCCAGCAAAAACAGGCATCTTACAATATAATAAGTAAAGCTTATGTATGATAATTTTTTAGAAGACTCGCTAAATCCTCCGTCCGGTCTTTGGAGTGATCTTAACCAGTCTACAAGTTTCGCTATATCATCTTTTGTTAGAAAATTATCTTCAATCATTTTAAACACAAGTAAAGTATATTATGATATTCTTAAAATTTTCTCTGCAGCAATACTGTCAGTAATTATTATATTTATATAATTTCCTCTTATAGCTCCAAGGATAGCTTCGGCCTTTAACTCCCCTCCTGCAACACCCATTGAATAAGGAACTTCAAGCAGATCATCCACTGGCATTGTAATCAGCCTCCCTGACAGGCTGCTGCTGCATATCTCTCCGTTTATATTGAAAAAGTACGAAAAAACATCGCCAACAGCACCATTCTTTTTTAAAGATTTTAAATCCTCACCGCTTATGTGGCCTGTTTTAACCAGTGTTGATATGACTTTTGGATAAAGCGCTCCTATGCCAACAAGGGCAATAGTTAGTTTATTAAAGTACTCAAATGTCTTTTTTATAGATGTTTCATTAATCAGCAGATCATGCATTCTTTTTGAGTCTACGATTGATGGTGCATATAACAGATGCGGCTCCACACCAAATTTTGATGCAAATCTCCTTGTAATATCATGACAATTCAGATTTACAGAAAGCTCATGGCTTCCTCCTGTAATTTGTACAATTTCCACAGATTTGTTTATCTCTGGCGGAAGATAATTTATAACCTCATTTACAGTAGTGCCCCATGATACACCAATTATGTCGCCGTCTTTAATTATTTCTAATAGATATCCTGCTGTAGCCTGGCCCAGTTTTGACTTAAGTTCAACATCAGACAATCCATCATTTTCTACTACGATTGCCCTTTTAAGATTGAACTTCCTTTCTAACTTTTTCTCCAAATTTGAAATATTGCTTGCAGGATCAATAATATTAATCTGAACTATCCCAGAGCTTACAGCCCTTTTTAGAATTCTATTTACCTGATATTTAGATATTTTAAGTTTTTTTGAAATACTTTCCTGGGTAATGCCATCTTTATAGTATAAATTCGCTACCTTAATTACCAACTTTGTATTATAAGACATTTTAACTTCCTTCTTTTACGTTAATAGCTATCTTTACAATTTTAGTAAAAAAATCATAATTCAGTCCAGCTCTGCCTGCAAATACTCCATTGCTGTTATCGATCTTGAGAATTTCTTCTGCATTTTCCAAATTAATGCTGCCGCCATAAATTATAATTTGATTTTTCCCGACATCTGCACCAAACTCTTTTTCTAACAATTCCCTCAAGTAACCTATTGTATGATATATATAATCTGTTGAAGCAGATTTGCTTGCTCCAATTGCCCATACAGGCTCATAAGCTATAATAACTTTTTTAATATCACTTTGGGTAACACCTCTTAAATATGAAAGTAGCTGATTTTTTAAAAATTCATAAGCCATATTTACATCTTTATATTTTTTTTCCTCGCCAATACACAATATAGGCATCAAATCATTTCTCAGGCAGGCAATAGCTTTCTTATTTATCATACTGTCGTCTTCTTTTAAAATATTTCGCCTTTCCGGATGTCCAAGCTCCACATAAGTGCATCCGATGTTCTTTAAATGCATCGGGCTTACTTCTCCAGTAAAAGCTCCCTCATCCTCCCAGAAACAATTCTGCGCGCCATATTTTAATTTTGGATTACCGATTAATCTGGAGAAAGGGTGGAGCGCAAGAAACGTAGGAAGAACAAATAAATCTATGTCCTTTAGATAAGATAGATTATCGTCAACAAACTTTGCAAGCTTTTTTGCATAATCAATACTTTCACTAACTGTCTTATTCATTTTCCAGGAAGCGCCTAT
>CAYMPQ010000031.1:0-18955 GCA_964392345.1 uncultured Actinomycetota bacterium | reverse complement strand
GATATTAATTTTAGATACATTGTATACTAATATAGCATGGGTTTATTTATTATCTTATTTTATAGGAGGTTATAATAATGGAGAGAATAAGGTGTGGTGTCATAGGGTTAGGATGGTTTGGTGAACATCATGTGGACACTCTTAAACAACTTCCTGCTGTGGATGTTGCAGCAGTTTGTACACGCCGTGAAAATCGGTTAAGTGAAATAGCTGAAAAGTATAATATTTTAAAAAAGTACACAAATTACCACGATCTTCTTGCAGATAAAGATATTGATATGGTTACAATTGTAACTCATGTTAAAGATCATTTTAAACCAACTATAGATGCTCTTAGGGCCGGAAAGCATGTGTTTCTTGAAAAGCCGATGGCTGATAGTGTGGAGGATTGTGATAAGATTTTAGCAGAGGTAGAAAAGACTGATAAATCTTTTATGGTCGGACATGTTTGCAGGTTTGATACAGCATATGCTCTTGCGAAAGAAGAAATCGAAGCTGGTAATATTGGAAAAATCCTCTCTATGTATGCACGAAGAAACCTTGCTAAATGGATTACTCATAGCCATCTTGATAAAATTAGCGCTCTTTTTGGAGACGGTATACATGATATTGACCTTATGTTCTGGTATACAGGAGCCAAGCCAAAAAGTGTTTATGCGCAAACAATGAATACAAGACCCGAGCTTCGCTATGGTGATATTGGGTGGGCTTTATTTCGTCTTGATAACGATGCTTTTGCTGTAATAGAAAACGTATGGTGCCTGCCCGATAATGTTCCCTTTGCTATAGATGCAAGAATGGAGGTGATTGGGACAAAGGGGGCAATTTATATAGATAATTCTGGCTCTAATTATATGGTACTGACTGAAAAAGGTATGGGCTATCCACAGTCAACATATTGGCCAACTGTTCATGGCTTAAGAAGAGGATACTTAAAAGAAGAATTTGATTATTTTGTAAAGTGTATAGCACGTGGCGAAAAACCAACTGTAATTACACCACAGGAATCCAGAGATGCTGTTTATGCTATGAAGATGGCAGAAAAATCTGCAAGAGAAAATAAGGTTATTGAGTTTTAAGAATAGTTTATAAATAATAGAATAAAAAATTGATGTATTGTCTATAGCGGTACTATTCTTAACGGAATTACTTAAAGCGATGAATATAGATATATTGTTAACATTAACACGATAGATAGGAGAAAAATATGAGGCTCAAACCTATCCCGTTTTCTGAATATGAAGATAGAATAAAAAGATTGCAGAAAGAACTGAAGAAAGAGGATTTAGATGTATTTGTAGGCTATAGCAGTGAATGTGAATCAGCAACATCCAGATTTCTTACAGGATTTTGGCCCTTTTTTGATTTTTCAAGTGTTATTGTTCCTGTTGAAGGAGAGGCAATTCTTGTAACAGGCGGTCCTGAATCATTTGATTTTGCTAAAGCATTTTCTTGTGTGCCTAAAATATGTGTAAATCCTTTATTAGTTGAGACATCTTCTCCAACATGGGTTCCCGAAGTTTCCAATGAGGACTTCTCTTCAATATTATATAAAGCATGTGGATACACACCAAAACGGATAGGAATTGGTAACTGGAATATATTTCCTCATATTATATTTGAAGATTTAAAAAAAGCTTCTCCCGGTGCTGAATTTATCCCTGCTGATGATATACTTTTAAGGGTTCAGGCAATCAAATCTGATGAGGAAATACCTTATATTATTGAAGCTTATCGTATAACAGAAGAAGCAATGAAAGCTACGTTTCAGGCAGTTGAACCAGGGAAAAGAGAATGGGAATTGGAGGCAATTGCACGTTCAAAAATGGCATTGATGGGAGCAGAAGGTATGCCGTATCCTGCATGGGTCTGCTCAGGCCCAAACACAAAATTAAGTCTGTGCAGATCAACTGATAGGCAAATAAAAAATGATGAACTTGTTCAATTTACATTTGGTGCAAAGTATATGGGATATTGTGGGAATATGTGCCGTCCATTTGTGGTAGGTAAAGCAACAAAATCAGTCACTCGGTTAATGGACGCTGCGCTTGAAGCTATGAATTATGCACTTAAGGAAATTATTCCTGGAAAACGTGCTTCTCAAATCTTTGATGGCTACTATGAGATTCTTGCCTGTTATGGATTTGAAAACTTTACTCTATATGGGCCAGCTCACGGAACGGGAAGTTCAGAGGTTGAGGGATTATGGATTGCAAAAGAAGCAGATTTCACCATACAACCTAATATGGTATTTAATATTGATATATGGTTATCTGATGGAGAAAATGGATTAAGGTATGAAGATGGAATACTTGTTACAAAGAGCGGTATAAGAGAATTAACCAGTTATAGGCGTGAGGTGATTATATTATGACCAATGTTAACTCTCAGTTAATAAAGGAAGCTGTTTTAAAACATTCTAATGAGATAATTGAATGGACAAAAAAACTCATTAGATTTCCAAGTGAGAATCGTTATCCGGACGGGTATGAATATGAAGCCCAGCAATTTATCGAGAAAGAGTGTAAAGACATGGGATGGGATACTGACATGTTTACTCCTGAAGATGTTTCAGGAATTAAAAATCATCCATCCTGGCTGTCTGGTAGGAAATATCCGAAGGAGCGGAAAAATCTGGTATCAGAATGGAAGGGATCTGGAGAAGGCAGGTCAATTTTATTCAGTGGGCATATTGATGTTGCACCATCCATACCGGAGAATTGGAAGGTTTGCCCTCCATATGAGCCAGTTATAAAAGACAATCGTCTGTATGGAAGAGGTTCAGTTGATATGAAAGGAGGTATTACAGCTTTATTTTGGGCTCTTAAAATTTTAAGGGATATTGGTTTTAAGCCATCTGGTGATATTATTTTTGAAAGTATTGTAGATGAAGAATATGCAGGAGGAAATGGAACTCTTGCCTCCCGTCTTAAGGGCTATAATGCAGATCTTGCAATTATTCCTGAACCTTCACGGATGCAGGTTTGCCCGGCATGTTTTGGTGCGTTTATCGGAGATTTAATTTTAAAGGGTAAAGCAGGTATGCCATTCATGGGTTCAACTATTCCGAATCCAGTTGATGGAGCTTCACGAGTTATTGAGTTATTTCAGAGGTGGGAGAAAGAATGGCGCTCTTCTAACGCTCATCCACTTTTTAATGAAAGCGGAAAAGAGCTTAAAGTTGTACTCTACTCCGTTGATACTAATGATTCTTGTGAATTTATCCAGATGGGAACACCTAAAAGTATAAAAATAGCATGGATTGTTTGGTGCTATCCTGGTATGACAGAGGATAATTTTTATAGAAAGTTCAGGACGTTTTGGGAAAAGTGTTCTAAATCTGATCCAAAACTTAAACCGTTTAAAATGGAGATTGTGCCTACTTTTCATTATGTAAAACCATGGGAAACAGATATTTCAAACCCTGCTGTACAGACTGTTATTGATTCTTTTACACAATACATTGGAAAACCACCTGTAGTAGGCGGTGCTCCTTTTTCATGTGACCTTGGAATTTATGGAGAAGTTGGCGGGATGCCTTCTATACTGATTGGTCCCCGTGGCGACAACCTTCATGCACCGGATGAATGGGTTTTAATAGAAGATATTCTTTCACTTACCGGTATGTTTGCATTACTGGTATATTTATGGTGCAGAAATTAGTAAAAGTAAAATAAATATAACACTAGATAAAGATTTAATAGATGATGCAAAGATTTATGCAAAAGAACAGAGAACATCTGTATGCAAGAATTCGAAAAGATCTAAGAAGGGAATTAGAATGGGAAGCTTTTTAAAAAACTTAAAAAAAATTTTTACGGAGCCTGCCGGCGGCAGTAAATCTAATTTTATAACTTTTAAAGTCAAGTGCAGCAAATGTGGAGAGGAAATCGAAGTTAAAGCCAGAAGCACCAGTGATATTTCCAGAATTTATGAGGGAGAAGGCCCGTCTGGTGCAGCATTTTTTTAAGGAAAGAGATACTGGGTAAAAAATGTAATAACCTGATATATATTACTGTCTATCTGGGGTCAAATTTTAACGTTGTCTCAAGGGATATTGCTGGCGGAAACTTTATTGATTAACCTTTAGATAAAAATGCTGCTTTGTGTTAAAATTTTAAGGTCTTCTTATGGTAATAAATTAAAAACTGTTGTAATATTTGTTCTCTTTTTGCTTTGTAGGATTGTTTGTTAAAATGAGTTATTCAAAAAATTTAAGCGTAATAATATTGGCAGCCGGGAAGAGCAAGAGGATAAAGTCAGAAATTCCTAAAGCACTTCACAGCATTTGCTATCAGCCAATTTTGTATTACATCTTGTCTTCCGTAAATAAAATAAATCCCAAAAATGTATTTGTAGTAGTTGGTCACAAGTCAGAACTTATAGATAAATATGTGAAAAGTAATTTCCCCGATATTGAAACTGTATATCAAAAGAAGCAACTGGGCACGGCCCATGCAGTGCTTGCTGTGAAAGAGTGCCGTAAAGACCTGGGAAAAGATATACTTGTGCTTCCTGGTGATTGTCCATTAATTACTTCAGGTTCTTTAAAAAAATTAGTGGATAGAAAAATTAAAACAAGTAGTGCGGCTGTCATCCTCACGACTGCTGCTTCTAATCCAAAAGGATATGGCAGGATAATTAAAGATAGGAAAGGGAACATTTTAAAAATCGTAGAAGAGGCAGATGCAACTTATGCGGAGAAGAAGATAAATGAAGTTAACTCTTCCATGTACTGCTTTGATAAAAAAATTTTATTTGGGAATATAGAAAATATTGACTCTAAAAATTCACAGAAAGAATATTATTTAACAGATATTGTGGAAAAGATGGTAGAGAATGGGAATAAGGTAGCATGTCTCAAAATTTCCAACAGCAAGGAAGCGCTGGGCATTAATGACAGGATCCAGCTTTCTGAAGTTGAAAAGGTTATGCAGGGTACAATAAATGAAAAAATGATGCAAAATGGGGTTACCATAAAAGATCCTGGTTCCTGCTATATCGGGGGTTCAGTAAAGATAGGAAGGGATTCAGTTGTTGAACCTTTTTGCTTTATAAAGGGCAAATCCATAATTGGAAGCAATTGTGTTATAGGCCCATTTTCACAGATAACCGATACGGAAGTTGGGTCTGGAAGCAAAGTAAATTCTTCGGTTATAATTGATGCAGTTATTGGCAAGAATAATAATATTGGGCCATATAGTTATATAAGGCCTGACACTGTAACAGGCGAAAATGTCAAGATAGGCGCATTTTGTGAGGTTAAAAAATCTAAAATTAACAGCAGAAGCAAAGTTCCGCACCTAAGCTACGTAGGGGATACTGAAATCGGCTCAGGTGTAAATGTAGGCGCTTCTTCAGTAACAGTTAACTATGATGGATACAGAAAAAATAAAACTATTATAGAGGATAATGTATTTATAGGTTCGGATACAATGCTTATAGCGCCAGTCAGGATAGGAAAGGGAGCAGTAGTTGCTGCCGGGTCAGTTATTACAGATGATGTTCCATCAAATTGTTTAGCCATAGAACGCGGAAGCCAAAAAAATATTAAAGACGGTGCTGTTAAGTATAGAAAAAAGAAGGAAATGAAAGAGTAAAGGGGGCAAGGTAAATGAAAAATTATCTAAACAATAAGAGAATGATGATTTTTTCGGGTTCATCAAATCCTGAGCTTACAGAAAAAATTGCTAAAAATTTAGGGATAGAAGTTGGCAAAGTAACAAGAACTAAATTTAAAAATGGTGAGATATATATAAGATTTGATGAGAGCGTAAGGGGTGCTGATGTGTTTGTTGTGCAAACTTGCTGCAAACCTGTAAACGCCAATATAGTGGAATTGCTAATAATGATAGATGCTTTAAAGAGAGCTTCGGCTGGAATGATAAACGCTGTAATACCTCATTATGGATATGCAAGGCAGGATAAAAAATCTGAAGGAAGAGAACCTATAACAGCAAAATTGTTTGCAGACTTACTCTCAGTAGCTGGCATGGACAGGATGATAGTATCTGATCTTCACGCTGCTACAATTCAGGGGTTTTTTGATGTTCCAGTAGATCATGTTACGGCAATACCCATAATAGCTAAATATTTTAAAAGTAAAAACATTAAAAACGGAGTGGTAGTGAGTCCTGATGTAGGCGGAGTAAAAAGGGCAAGTATATTTGCAAAGCAATTTCATTTTCCACTTGCCATACTTGACAAGAGGAGGCCGGCTCCTAATATGGCAGAGGTAGAACATCTTGTAGGAAATGTAGAGGGAAGAGACGCTATAATAATTGATGATATGATAGATACAGGCGGTACAATAGTAGAAGCTATAAATATACTAAAAAGGCATAAGGCAAAAAGAGTTTATGTAGCGGCAACCCATCCGATTTTTTCTGGTGATGCTGTTAAAGTGCTGGAAAATTCAATGGCAGAGGAAATAATAGTGGTAGACACTATCCCGTTAAATAAAAAATATAACCCTGACAGAATAAAAGTACTTTCAATTGCTCCTTTACTTGCAAAAACTATAAAAAAAGTCTATTATTGCAAATCTGTAAGTGAATTATTTAAAGGGGAAAATCTTGTTTAATTTAAAGAAGCAAAATAAGGTAGGTGTAAAATAATATGGAGAATTTGGTTATAGAAGTAGATATGAGGCAAAATGATGAACTGAAAAAAAATGCTGCAGGGAGGCTCAGGAGGGAAGGTTTTATACCTGCTGTGCTATATGGTTTAAGTAAAAACCCTGTTTGTATTAAAGTAGATGCAAAAAAATTTAAAGAGTTATCAAAAGGTAAAAGAACAACCAGCCTTGTATTTGATATGAAAATAAACGGGGACAAAAAAAGTAAAAAAGAGGCAGTTTTACTAAAAGACATCCAAAGAGCACCAATTTCGAGAGAATTTGTGCATTTAGACTTCTTAAGGATACAAATGGAGAAAGAAGTGGAAACTGTTGTTCCTATAGTAATAATAAATGAAGAAAACTCTAGTGGAGTAAAAGAAGAAGGGGGAGTACTGCAGCATGGTATGCGTGAGCTTCATATATCGTGCTTGCCTAAGGATATTCCTGAAAAAATAGAGCTTGATGTTATAAATATGGGGATGGGCGATGTATCAAAAGTTTCTGATATTGAAGTTGGGGAAAATATTAAGATTTTAAGTGATCCATCTGAAGTTGTAGTTTCGATTATTCACCCTACTCACCTGAAAGTTGAGGAAGAAGCTGTAGTTGAGGAAGAAGCTGCAGTTGAGGAAGAGGAAAAAGAACCGGAAATAGTTGGTAAGGAAAAGAAGGAAGATAAAGAAAAGAAAGAGGAGAAGTAAGTTTTTTAGGGCGAAAAAATTTCAGGTAAGCAAAAACTTATCAAGCACAATTTGAAGTATTAAAATAATAGCAATTTTTAATGACCAAGTATGATTTTAATAGCCGGCCTTGGCAATCCTGGGGAAGAGTACAGGCTTACAAGGCATAATATAGGTTTTTTAGTTATAGATAAATTTGCAGAAGCTTTAGATAGAAAAAAAGAGTATCGTAAATTCAGTTCTTCTATAATAGAATCTTCTTATAATGAAAAAAAGCTGCTGTTGCTAAAGCCTCTAACCTTTATGAACAACAGTGGGAATGCAGTGGCTTCGGCATATAATTTATTCAAAGATGAAATAGATTCTATTTTAGTTATAAGTGATGACATAGATGTCAAGTTAGGGGAAATCAGGTTCAAAGTTAACGGAGGAACAGGCGGACACAAGGGACTGGAGTCTATAGTCAGGTGCCTTGGAAATGCAGATTTTGACAGGCTAAGATTTGGAGTCGGCAGACCTCCCGGCAGAAAAGATGCATCTGACTATGTTCTTGAGGAATTTAAAAGAAATGAAATCAGCGAAGCAGAAATCAGTATTCAGGGAGCAGCAGATGCTGTAAAAGATTATATAGTAAATGGGATAGAGTATTGTATGAATAAATACAACTGAGTAATTGCTGCCGCTATCTGTTTCGTTATTTTCACTGTTGGTAACCTAAAAAATGTGCGCCTACAAAAAATAATTTTTACCATTTTTTACTTTATATTTTTCTATCTATTTCTTAATTTGTAATTGTGCTTGCTTTATTTTTGGTACTTTGGTGGGGAAAATGTTTCTTGAAAATTTTAAAAAGGAATACCAGTGGCGCAAATTTGTAGAAAGTTATAAAAAAACCAGATCAAGAATTGCCAGTGTCAGCAGTGAATACCTGGACAGCATTGCAGCAGATGAAAATATATGGCCATTTGCAATAGGAGCATTTTTTGATTCTATTGAAGCTCCGGTTTTAGTAATAACTTCAACAGCTGACAGAGCTGAAGAATTATCAAAAGAGCTGGGATATATTATTAACAATGCAGAAATACTCGGATACCCAGGTGTTGGCAGCAGTATTTTTTATAAAAATAAAACACCAGGCAGCGATAATCTCTCACGCAGGCTCAGGGCAGTAAGCAGGCTGGTAGAGTTTCAAAGAAATAAGAAACCTTTTTTTATAATTTCTTCATGCAGCGCCTTAGTAAATCTGATGCCTCAATCAAAAATACCAATGCTGTACGATGTAAATCTTAAGGTTGGATGTGAGCATGAAAGAGAAAACCTAATTTCGGGTATTGTTGAGAAAGGATACGAAAGGGTGCATAAAGTCTATGATAAGGGAGAGTTTAGCGTCAAAGGAGGAATTTTAGATATTTTTGATATAACAAAGGATAATCCTGTTAGAATTGATTTTTTTGGGGACAGCATAGATAAAATAATGGCTTACAATATCTCGGATCAGAATATAGTAGGGAAATTGGATGAAATTAATATTTGCCCTAATTTAGATCCATGGAAGATTGAAGACTGCACTCAAGGTTGTAATGGTTCCGGATATACTGATCTGAGGCATGATGATTCTGAAGATTATAATAAAAAGATGCTGTCTTTGACTGACTTGCTAAAAGAATACGTTGGGGTTTTTGGAATTGTCATATGCGACCCATTGGAAGTTTATTTAAAGGTAAGAAGCGATATTGATATATTAGAGAAATCATTTGACAGTATCAATGAGAAAGACTTAACCGTAAAAAATAAAAAGTTGGCCGTCTCTTATATATTGGACAAGGATTTTATTAAAAAAGAGAAGTTTGAATTAAAATTAAATCTTATGTTGCCTGTGAGCAGCAGCGAAGGCAAAGATGAGTTTATATTTGATGAGATAAAAAGCCAAAAAGGGAGCTCAGGAAATGCTGCTGTTTTTGTGCAAAATTTGAAAAAAGACTTAAAAAGCGGCAACAAAGTAGTTATTTCGTTGGAAAATGAAAAAAGAAGAAGGAAAATAGAAGAAATACTTCTGGATAACTCAGTGTCTTACAAAGATTTAAGAGGGAAAAAAGAGTTAGATTTTAGAGATCTTGAATCTAAGATTATCAATATTTTTAATCTTAAGATTTGCAAGGGATATGTATCCAAAGGCATTTCTTTGTATGGAGAACTGGATATATACGAGCAGGCCTTATCAGGAGAATATGACGGGAAGGCTATCCTGCCTGAAATTTTTGAGGAATTTAGCCCGGAAGATTATGTAGTTCACAAAAATCATGGAATTGGCAAGTATACAGACATTATTTCAAAACAAGTCAACGGGCATAAAAGAGAATATTTTCTTGTTGAATATGCAGGTGGCGACAAACTCTACATTCCTACATGGCAGGCAGACAGGATACATAAATATATTGGAGATAAAGAACCAAAAATTACTCCTCTTGATTCAAAACAGTGGAATAATCTTAAAAGGAGAGTTAGAAATTCTGTTCATAATTTGGCAATTGACCTTGCCAAATTATATGCAGAAAGGCAATCTACAAAAGGTTTTGCATTTCCTGAGGACAGTCCATGGCAGAAAGAGATAGAAGATCTTTTCCCTTTCAGGGAAACAGAAGATCAGATAAAAGCTATAGAATATGTAAAAAAATCTATGGAAAAACCAAAACCGATGGATGTACTGGTGTGTGGGGATGTGGGATTTGGGAAAACGGAAGTTGCAATAAGGGCAGCCTTTAAGGCTATTGAGAACGGAAAACAGGTTTTAATGCTGGCACCTACGACAATCCTTGCTGAGCAGCATTATCGTAATTTCGGACAAAGGTATAAAGATTACCCTGTTATAGTGGAGGCGTTAAGCAGGTTTGTGGCTAAAAAGGAGCAGAAAAGAATAGTGGAAGATTTTAAAGAGGGAAAAATTGATATGTTGATTGGAACTCATCGTATCCTTCAAAATGATATTGAGCCAAAGGATCTGGGACTTATAATTGTAGACGAAGAACAAAGATTTGGCGTCAACAGTAAAGAGAAACTAAAGTTACTGAAGAAAGAAGTGGATGCGGTAACCTTAACTGCTACCCCGATACCAAGAACTCTTTATTTATCGATGACCGGGCTCAGGGAAACGGTAATAATCAAAACTCATCCGGAAGGCAGATATCCAATAAAAACATATGTTGGCAAAAAAGATGATCTAATTATAAAGATGGCTATAGAAAGAGAGCTGACAAGGGGCGGACAGGTATACTATGTTTATAATAGGGTAGCAGGTATAGAAAATGAGAGACAAAAGCTTCAGGCAATAGTTCCTGATGCCAAAATTGCGCTAACGCATGGACAGATGGAAGGTAGGACCATAGAGAGGACAATGGAAGGTTTTATAAATAAAAAGTATGATATATTGCTGACGACTTCCATTATAGAATCCGGAATGGATATTGGCAGTGTTAATACATTGATAGTCATAGATTCGCATAAATTTGGGCTTTCGCAATTGTATCAATTAAGAGGCAGAGTAGGAAGGTCTTCTGAGAAAGCTTATGCATACTTATTTTACCCAAGTAAAGAAGATTTAAGCATCAATGCATTTAGCAGGCTCAAAACTTTAACAGAGTACACAGAACTTGGTTCAGGGCACAGAATTGCAATGAGGGATTTGGAAATAAGGGGAGCAGGTGAACTGCTTGGCCCACGCCAGCACGGCCACATAGACAGTGTTGGATTTGACATGTATTGTCAGATTATGAAAGAAGAAATAGAGAAACTTAAAGGGAATGAAGTAGAAGAAGATATAAACGTTCAAATAGAGCTGCCGGTAAGTGCCTATATCCCAAAAAATTATATAAGGAATGAAAAAGATAGAATAAATATATATAAAATATTGGGAAACGCAAATAATCTTGAGGATATAAACAAGATATGCGAAGACATAAAAGAAAGATATGGAAAGGTTCCTTTTGTTGTAGATAACCTCATTTATATAGCTAAAATAAAGTATATGCTAAAGAAAGCCAAAATAGAAAAACTTATTTTTGTAAAAGGTAAAGGAATTACTATAAAAAAAATAAATATATCAAAGGAAAATGCTGTCAAAATAAATAAAAGAAATAGAAACTTAATCTACAAATCAAAATGTAGAGAGATATTTATAAAAATGAATGAGAATATAAACTTAAGCGTAGTCTTAAAATATATAGATGATATAATTGATTTTATTTAAAAAGTGGTTTGTAATGTTTAAAAAGAAAGAAGGTAAGAGTTGAAAAAAAATAGGTTTGCATTGTTTTTAGCCGTACTTGCAATTATTGTTGTTTCCTTTTTATTTGTTGGCTGCAGCGAAACAGTTGCTTCTGTAAATGGTGTAAAAATTAAACAAAGCGAAGTTAACACTTACATTGAATTTTTAAAAAATCAGAATCCTGATGCTGATTTATCTGAAGATAGCGATGAACTTAAATCTGCTAAAACTATAATAATTAATTCACTGATAGATAAAAAGCTTCTTGAGGAATATGCAAAAGAAAATAATATTGAAGTAGACGCAGCAGAAGTTGACGGGCAATTTGAAGCAATTGCCGGCTCATATCCAACACAGAGTGATTTTGAAAAGGACTTAAAGGAGAAGAATATAAGCACAAAGTTTTTAAAAGAAGAACTTAGCGCCCAGATTTTAGTTGGTAAAATTTTTGAAAAGGTTACCGAAAATATTTTTGTGAGCCCCGATCAGGCAAGAGAATATTACGATGAAAATAAAGAGGTGCTGTTTAAAGTTCATGAGAGTGTGAAAATCAGCCATATTTTGGCTATGGTTTCTTCAAATGAAGGAGAAAATGAGGAAGGCAGGGAAGAAGCTTTAGAAAAGATAAAATATGTTGAAACTAAATTGGATGAAGGAGAAAAATTTGAAGATCTTGCGGAAAAATATTCTGATGATACTGCAAGCAGTGTAAACGGAGGAGATTTAGGGTATATATCCAAAGGCCAGCTGGTGGAAGAAATAGACGAGGTTGCTTTTTTAATGGATGTTGGTGAAGTTAGTGAAATAATTGAAACGTCCTATGGTTTTCATATTATTAAAATTACTGATAAGCAGGAAGAGCACACAGAAGATTTTGAGGAAGTTGAAGGCACAATTATAAATTATTTAGGAAATGTTTTTAAAGAGGAAAAATGGAAAAGTTTTACAGATTCTCTTAGAAAAAGTGCTGACATCAAGTATTATGTTGATATAGAAAGCTTTCCTACCGATGAAGGTGAAGGTACTGAGGAGAAATGAAGCACGAATTAAGTGATTACGACCTTAAAAAAATAGATGATATAAAAGACAGCAGTATACTGTTCTCTATTCTTGTAAGTATTATGAAAAAGTTGCGGTCACTGGATGGCTGTACATGGGACATAGAGCAAAATCACGAGACTATCAAGAGAAATTTAATTGAAGAAACTTATGAAGCTGTAGAGTGTATTGAAAATAGTGATTTCAAAGGGTTAAAGGAGGAGCTGGGAGATTTACTGCTGCAAGTTGTATTTCATAGCCAAATAGCAAGCGAGAGCAGAAAATTCGATATCTCCGAAGTGCTGAAAGGCATAATTAATAAACTTATAAGGAGACATCCACATGTATTCGGAAGCGAAGTTCTAAAAAGCAGCGGAGAGATATTAGCAAATTGGGAAAACATCAAGAAAAAAGAAAGGAAGGAAAATCCTCAAAAACAAGACTCTATGTTTAGCAATATCCCTAAGATTTTGCCGTCTCTTCATTATGCTTACGAAATACAAAACAGGGCATCCAGGCTGGGGTTTGATTGGGATAACCTAAAAGAAGTCTTTGAGAAGATAAAAGAAGAAGTGGATGAGATTGACAGGGAAATAGATGGTTTTAAGTGTGATGGGAAAGAAATAATTTTAAAGAATGAAGTTAGCAATACCGGCAACATAAGAGATGAAATTGGGGATGTTTTATTTAGTATTGTAAACTTTAGCCGCCACCTTGGAATAGATTGCGAACAGTGCTTAAGGCAAACGTGCAGGAAGTTTATAAAAAGATTTGATTTTATGGAAAAGTATGCTGAAGAAAATAATTTAGATTTTAAAAAATTATCTCTAAAAGAAAAAGATAAGTTGTGGGAAGGGGCTAAAAAGAAGGGATTATGAAAAAAACTAAAATTGTTTGCACAATAGGTCCATCAAGCAGAAATGAGAAAATCTTGCAAAAACTTATATCAAGCGGCATGGATATTGTTAGAATAAATACTTCTCATAGTGGTAAGCAGGAAATTTTGGAGATCGTAGAAATAGTTAGAAGAATTTCAAAAGAGTATGGCAAAAATACTGCTATTATGCTTGATCTCCAGGGTCCAAAGATAAGGATAGGAAAATTAGAAAAAGAAATAATTGTTGAAGATGGAGAAAAAATTATTCTTACGACTGATGAGAAATATAAGGTTGACAGGGCAAATACAGGGGATGGCATAAAAGAAGTTGTAAAAGTTGATTACGATAAGTTTATAGAAGACATATATGTGGGTGCTGTAATTTTTATAGATGATGGACTGATTGAATGCAGGGTTCTGGAAATTAAAAAATCTAAAAAGATATCAATCTGCAAGGTTGTTAGAGGAGGAGTACTTAAATCCCATAAGGGCATAAATCTTCCTGGAATATCAGTTAACACAGATTCGATAACCGAGAAAGATCTGAATTTTTTAAATTTTGGTTTAGATATAGGAGTAGATTTTATTGCACAGTCTTTTGTCAGAAATGGCGGAGATATTAAGAAAATAAAAGAGATTATTGAAGATAAAGGTAGCAATGCTATGGTAGTAGCAAAAATTGAAAAACACGAAGCAGTTGACAATTTTGATGATATACTAAAATATACTGATGCTATCATGATAGCCAGAGGAGATTTAGGAATAGAAGTTAAAGCCGAGGATGTTCCATCTATACAGAAAACGATAATAGTGAAATCTAATATGGTGGGAAAGCCTGTCATAACTGCAACTCAAATGCTGGATTCAATGATTAGAAATCCAAGACCAACAAGAGCAGAAGTCAGTGATGTGGCCAATGCTATATTAGATGGTTCTGATGCTGTTATGCTTTCAGGCGAGACTGCTATTGGAAAGTATCCTGTAGAATCTTTGGAAATGATGGCTAAAATAATAAAAAAAACAGAGATGGTTTTAGATTACAGTGCCATAGTGCGAAATAATGCTATCCTTCGAAAGAAGTTTAATATTGCTCAGAATACGATAACTGAGGCAATTAGTTTTTCTTCCTGTGAAATGGCAAATGCATTAAGTGCGAAAGCTATTCTTTCCTCAACTCAGTCGGGGCATACCGCAAAACAGGTTTCAAAAAACAGGCCAAAAAGTATAATAATTGGTGCCAGCCCCCACGGGTGGGTTGTAAGACAGCTAATGCTAAGCTGGGGTGTAATTCCTGCTAAAACTGAATTTACGGAGAATATTAACGACATGATAGAAAATACTATAGAGGTTTCAAAAAAGTTAAATTATATAAATGCTGGGGACACAGTAGTCATAACCGGTGGGATTATGACACATAAACCTGGAAGCACAAATTTTATTAATGTTAGAAAAGTTGAATAGGACTAAAAAATTATGCGTCAATGAAGCGGAGTTTTTTTAGCTGTTTGTTTCCGCCAATTAAAGTCATAACATCGTCTTCTTCAAATCTATAATTCACATCCGGCGGAGCTGTTATCTCATTTTTTCTGTTTTTAATGCTGATTATAGTCACTCCATATTTATGCCTTAAATTTAATTCAATTAAATTTTTGCCAATCATCATTTTTGAAACCTTCATCTCAACTATGCTCACTTCAGGGCTAACTTCCAAAAAGTCCATCATGTTGGCACTTATAAGGCTCTTGGCAACTCTTTCTCCCATATCCTTTTCAGGGAATACTACATTGTCTGCTCCTACCTTTAGGAGAACTCTGCTTTGTGTTTTAGTACCTGCCTTAGCAATAATTTTTTTTGCTCCCTTTTCCTTTAAAAGCAAAGTTACCAGTATTGAGTTTTGTATATATTTTTCACCTATACAAACTATTACTGCTTCAAAGTCTGAAATACCTATAGAGTCGAGTATGTCTGAATCAGTGGCATCACATTTAATAACATCTGCTATTTCTTCAGAAACTCTTTGAATACGATTTTCTGATTGGTCTATTCCAACTACGCTATATCCAGCATTGGCGAATGTTGTTGCAACACTTGCCCCGAATCTTCCCAGTCCTATCACTAAAAATTGTTTTTTCATAATAATTTACAGTTACCTTATTTTTAAATTTATATTATTTTGCTTACTTCTGGCACGTTATCCAATGGTCATTGTATCCTCAGGGTAACTAATTTTATTTACAGTTCCTCTGATTGCAATGGCAACTGATAATGTACTTATGCCAATTCTACCAATAAACATACACAGTATCAATATTATCTTGCTTTGAGTAGTCAGCGCAGGTGTTATCCCTGTACTTAAGCCAACTGTTCCAAAGGCTGACACCACCTCAAAAAAGGCTTCTGCCAGCGAACATTTTTCAAATGTTAATATCGCTATTGTAGAAAAAAATATAATGGCGATTGCAACAAGAGTTATTGTTAGGGCTCTTTGAATTAAACTTTCAGGTAATCTTTTTCTCCAAAAGGTTACATGTTTTCTTCCTCTAAGTGAACTGAGAACTCCTGCTGCAACTGCCGCGAATGTTGTTGTTTTTATTCCTCCACCTGTTCCTCCGGGAGAAGCGCCTATAAACATGAACATGGCCAGCATAAAAAGTGTTGAGTAATTTAGTTTTGAAATATGTGTTGTATTAAAGCCAGCTGTTCTGGCAGTAACAGATTGGAAAAAACTGGATAAAATTTTTGTTGAAACAGGCAAGTTACCAATAGACTGTGAGTTTTTAAACTCAAGGAGAAAGAATAGCAACGCACCTGTTATTATTAATCCAAAGGACATGGTTAAAACTACTCTTGAGTGGAGGGAAAGATTTTTAATTCGCTTGAAGGCAATGATTTCTGATATTACTGGAAATCCTATCCCTCCTAAAAATATTAGCAGCATAAACAGCAGGTTTAGCGGTATATCTCCTGCAAAGCTTTTGAGACTGCTTGAGTAGAGCGAAAAACCAGCATTATTAAATGCACTGATAGTATGAAACAGACCGAAGGTAAAAGCAGACTTTAGAGGATAGCAGTATTTAAAATAAAATATAGCTGACATTAAAATAAAACCTATAAACTCAATAGTAAATGTAGTAGCAGCAATTACCATAAAAAATTTATAAGTGCTAAATGGTTGTTTTGTACCAAAGCTGGAACTAACATAAAATTTATCTCTTATGTTAATTTTTCTTCCAAGAAGCAGGCCAAATATGGAACCAACAGTCATTATGCCAAGTCCGCCTAATTGGATCATAATAAGTATTACTATTTTTCCGATATCTGTAAAGTAAGTTGGTGTATCCTGGACTATTAACCCTGTGACACAAATAGAAGAGGTAGAAGTAAAAACTGCGTCTATGTAGCTTATTTTTCCACCCTCAGTCATTTGGGGTATAGATAAGATAAGGGAGCCTATAAATATAGCTACTGCGAACCCAAGAAAAACTTGTTTTGCGATTTGGTTTCGTGTCTTTGAGGAAAATAGGGGAATTTCTTTCATTGTATTACAATATTTAAATGTTTAAAATAATTAAAAAAATGTATTATACCCCGATTTGGCAATAAGTCAAACTTTTAAATAACCATTTTAGTAGAATTGACATGTAAAGACAATTGTTTTTTGTTGCTGGCTGATGTGTTAGCCAATATTGGGATTATTGCAAAATATGATATACTTATATATAAAATTTCCATATGAAAAAAATTACTTAAATTTTAAAAATACAGCAAAAAAGCAGCAAGTTAGTAGTAAATTTAAAGCAAGGCAGGTAAAAATGAGTAAAAATATTAAGGCTGAAGGCGGACTTTCCGGAAAGTCTAAGATAAATATTTTTATTGGCATATTTTTAGTGTCTGTTGTGTTGACTATTTTTTTCTCCATAAATCAAATTGTAGATGTAATTGAAAAGAGGGAAAAAATTGTAGAGCTTGAAGAAAAATTAAGCTGGATAAGAAATAATAATATTAAGCTGCTGGCGCTTGAGAAAAGTTTATACCAGGAAGATACGGTGGAGCTTGAAGCAAGGAAGCAGTTTAATATGACAGGCGATGAGAACGAAATAAACTTCTATGTAACAATAGAGAAGGATGAAGACTCTGGGCAAGGGCAATCTAAAACTAAAACAGAGTTAAGCGATGACGCATATTCAAATGCTGACCTGTGGGAAAATATAAAAAATTTTTACAACAAAGAAATAAATAATCAGTAAAGCAGTTGTATCTGTAAAACACACTGACAATATTTAAAGAACTCTAAAATAACACATGCAAGCAATGCCGATGAAATTAGCTTCAATTGATATAGGAACTAACTCCACCCGACTACTAATAGCAGAATATAAAAATGGAAAATTCATAACTCTTGCAAGGAAGATGGCAATTACAAGAATTGGAAGGAATTTGGATAGAACCGGGGAAATTTCAGGAGATTCTGCTGAAAAAACATTAGAAGTTTTATCTGGATACAAGCAGTTAATGGAGAAAGAAAAAGTCAGCAAATATAAAGCCATAGGTACAAGCGCCCTCAGGCAGGCATCAAATAGTGATTGGTTTCTATCTTATATATACGAAAAATTAGGTATGCAGGTAGAAATAGTTTCAGGTGACAGGGAAGCATATTTTAGTTTTACCGGGGCAGTTAGAGATGTTGATATAGGGTCAATATTATGCAGGGTGGAGAGATTTAGAAGTGGTAAGTCTTGCAGTAGGAGCAAAGTTAGCTATAAGGACAGAAGCTGCTGTGAAAATGTATTGGTAGTTGATATAGGGGGAGGGAGCAGTGAATCTATATTAGGAAGCTATAGCTGCTCTGTAATTTTAACAGAAAGCATAGATATAGGATGTGTCAGGCTAACAGAAAAATTTATAAATTCTAATCCGCCGCCGATAGATGATTTAAATAATATGCGAGTTTTTATAAGAAAAGAATTAAAAAATACTGTAGAAAAAATCAAAAAAAATGGTTTTTCATTTATCATTGGATTGGCCGGGACTATTACTACGCTGGCTGCTATTGATTTAAATTTAAGAGAGTACAACAGGGAAAAGATACATCACCATATATTAAGTCTTGGTAAAATAAAGCAGATCTATAAAAATCTGTGTAGTCTAAATTTGCAGGAAAGGAAAAAAGTTACAGGCCTTGAACCGGAGAGAGCAGATGTCATAATAGGAGGGGCTGCAGTAGTGCTGGAAATAATGGAGTTATTGGAAGAAACTAGTATAGTAGTAAGCGAGAATGATATATTGGATGGTATTATTTACAGCCTCGCTAATTTCTGATAAAATCTTCACCACAACAAAATTAACATTTGATAGTTGGTGTTTGTTTATTTTATAAATACTTAGACAGCGCCGTTTGTTTTTGGTAAAGTATGTTCTAGTCTTAGCCCGAGTGGCGGAATTGGTAGACGCAACGGACTTAAAATCCGTTGAGGTTTTTC
>CAYMPQ010000030.1:0-18995 GCA_964392345.1 uncultured Actinomycetota bacterium | reverse complement strand
TTGCTTCGATTTCATTTACAAAGACTGAATTAAAAAGTTTTGCTATATTTTTCCCGCCAGAACCAGTAAATCCTACGCCATATATTTTTTTTAAATCATCTCTATGAGCTACATGCTCCAGATCATTTTTTACTATTTTTAAAGGTTCACCACTATGTCGGCAGTAAGGTAATGCATCAACTATCTTTCCGTCATCATTTAAAATAACTCTATTTACACTTATTGAACCTATATCGTAACCAATGTAAAGACCCAAACTAACTCCTCTCTTTAATATAAATAGACAACAATACTCATAATTAGTTTTAAATGGCTCCAGTATTATTATAGGCAGTCCTTCTTTAAGAATGGCTGTGAGTATTATAATAACTTAGAGTAGATATTACAAAGAATATCTAAATTTAATTAAGCAAAGCTAATATTGATATGAACCCAAAAAGTTGGACACTCACTTATCTAAGTTTGTGCCAACTGATAAGACTTATTTTTATTAAATTTTAAATTCTATAAAAACTGTGCACTTTTAATTTTTAAATGACACGCCGGTCAGTTTTATTGACTTTTTACCGCAGGTAATTATAATTTTAAAGAAGATTTTATAATTTTTTTAATTAATGCCCAAAGGGAGGAAGATACAGATGCTAAATTCTAACCAAAAATTATCAGAATCATCCAAAAAAGACTCGACTTTTAATAGAAACCATGTTATATCATAAGGAGTATGATATGGAGATTAAAGAATTGACTAAGGAATACGTAATAATTGGTGAAGAAAAAGTATTGTTTGATGAGCCATTTAAGGAGCTTCCTTCAAAGGAAGAATTTAAAAAATGGCTTAATAACATAAAAAAAGTATTGGAGAAGGTTGTTGTTACTAAGAATAGGTGATATAGAGTCCAAATACAAACTGACTCATAATAGTCTTAAAGAGTGGGAAAGGAGAGGGCTTTTAATATCATATAAAACCCCTGGTGGGCATAGAAGATATTTAGAATCAGATATTCAAAAACTTTTGGAAATGAATAACGTTTTACCGAAGGTTGCTATCTATGCCAGGGTGTCTACCAGAAAACAAGAAGGGAATTTGAATAAGCAGGTTGAAAGATTAAGACAATATTGCAAAGGGAAAGGATACAAAGAGCCAATTGAATTTATTGAAATAGCCTCTGGATTAAACGATAAGAGACGAAAATTTCACAAGATGATAGATGCTGTAATTAGAAAAGAAATCAATCTAATAGTGATTGAATACAAAGATAGATTGTCAAGATTTGGATTACGATTTATTTATCATTTCTTTGAAGGATTGGGTTGTAAGATTGAAGTCGTGGAATCAGAACCTTCTAGAGATGAAAATAAAGAGTTGGTTGATGATATGCTTGCTTTGATTACTTCGTTCAGTGCAAGACTATATGGAAAACGAGGGGACAGAAAGAAGTTAAAAGAGGAATTAGATATATGAGAAAAGTCATACATGGTGAAATATATAGTGAGGATTTTAGTAGACTTAATCAGTTAGTCGCTGATTGGTCATCCGCTTATCGTTTTGCCTTCTGCCGTTTTCAGAAAGATAAACTCACTTTTAACGATGTCCGTAACCAAGCAAAGATAAAATATCAATCCCTAAATACGCGTCAAATTTCTGATGCAGTTACGCAGGCAGAAGGATTATATTTAAGAGTTAAAGATAAAAAGGTGATTTTTGGTGGAAGAAAAAATTGGGATAAATTGATTAAAGAAGAATTGTCTAAAGAAGAATGGAAGAATAAACGAGACAATCAAATGTATGCAAGAGGAGATATAGCAAAAAAAGGCAATCCAAACATACGAGTGGGCAATAAGAATGGTGATTTCTATCTAAGGGTAACAATTGGTAACAGAAAGTTTGAAAAGTACAAACTGTTTATTCCTGATAAATTTGAAGAACAGTTATTCTATCTATTTGGTTTGGGCAATTCTTATAATACTCGTTTACTTAGAAAAGATGTTCAGCATTATCGGGTGGTTATTGATTACGAAATAGAAAATCCGAAATTAGTAATTAATTTTTCAGAAGGCATTATCGGAGCAGATATAAATCCTGATAGAGTTGCTATTTCTGAAATAAGTTCAGATGGTAATTTAATTAAATCGTTCACAATAGTGAATAACCAAATATTTTTTGCATCAGCAAACAAAAGAGATTACGAAATAGGTTGTGTGGTTAAGCAAATAATACAATATGCTTTTGATAGGAATAAGGGGATAGCGTTTGAAAATTTAAAATTTAAAAAAGAATTTGAGAATCAAGGGAGAAGATTTAATAGGATAAAAAGTAATTTTGTATGGAAAAAATCATTAACATTACTTGAACGCAAATGTATTGAGAATGGCATTCAATATAAAAAAGTCAATCCTGCATTTACGTCTATAATAGGAAAATTTAAGTATCAAAAAATATATAATTTATCTATCCATGAGTCTGCTTCTTATGTGATAGGCAGACGTGGACTGGGATTTAATGAGAAATTGTCTCTTTACAAATATCCATCAGAAATTGTTAAGAATGTTGTTCTTGACCTTGCTGGAGATAGAACAAAACGTATTCACAGTTGGACTCTGTGGAGAAAATTGAGAGATAAAGCCACGCTTACAGCGTTGCAGACCAGGATGTCTAACCTAAAAGAGTTAGATGGCAGTGTCTGTTATGAATGTGAGAATCCTTCAGGTAAAGTCGTCCCTCCAAAACTGGTCAAGGGGTGCTTAAATGTTTAATTATTTAATAAGGCGAAGAAAGGCGTCTTTCAAAACTTGTTGATTTTGGTAAGTTTTGTAAACCAGGATGTATGAATATATTTAATAAAATTATTGTTGTGGCGGCATTAGTCTTTTTAGCTCTCGCCTCACTTTTTTCCATGGTTAATGAATTTGTAGAATTTTTTAAATGGTCTGATATTGCAATGAAAATTTTTAGTCCCGAAGTTGCTATACCGCTCTACATTTCTTCATTTGCTTTACTTATGGTATTTATAGTCTGTGTTTTTTTGCTGGTACTGGAGTTCTACAGAAGGAAGTCAAAAGTAGCAATGATATCAGGGGTAAAAGCAGGGAAAGCTATGATAACCCTGGATTCAATTGCGCAGCAGATAAAGGATAAAGTAGCTAAAGTAGACGGGGTAGGAGATGTAAGGGTGACAGCACGCCCGAAATCAAATGGAATTATTATAGATATGCTGGTAGAATTGAGCCTTGATGTGAATATACCTGAAAAGATGCAGGAAATAATAGACAAAGCTTCGAGTATTACAACAGATAAATTAGGCGTTAAGGTGATAGACACTAAACTAACCATAGTTAGCTTAGCTCCTGAAAGAAAAGAAAAATTAGAAGAAATAAAAGAGAATGCAGAAGTAGATAAAAACCAGGGAGATGTTGAAGAGTAGCTAAACGCACAAATGGCAAAAATAAAGGCAGATAAGGGATTAAGACAAAGGTTATTTTAAGAAATAACATGAGGTCATGGTATAAGCGGGCTTAGTATATTGGTAGTACATGAGCTTCCCAAGCTCAAGAGGCGGGTTCAATTCCCGTAGCCCGCTCCATTTAAAAAATTTTATTAGAGTCTGGTTGTTGCAAGGTTGAAGCAAAGATTAAAGGCTAGAAAAATAACAGACCGCAAAAGAAAGTCTTCAGTCACCTTAAAAAAGAACTTGCAGAATTATTTCTGCTTTACTTTATAAACATTATTTACTATAAAGTTATTAAAACGGACAGGAATATTTTAAGCTAATCAAAGAGCGAAAGGCGGCAGGAAATGGGCGATATTTTATCAGAGCTGGATAATTATATACCTGAAGATAATCCAAAGAAATGGGCAAAACTTTCAAGCGATATTGATTTTAGGAGACTGGAGCTCGCATTGCTGAAAGAAATATTAATTGAATTAAAACAGATTAATGCAAGATAATTAATGCTAATTAACAGATTAAAAAAAGTTATAGATGAAAAGAGCGGCAATTTTTTAATCACAGGACCTCCCGGAACAGGCAAAACTTACATTTTAATAGAGCTTGCCAAATATTTGGCCAATACTAAAAAGATAGATCCACGCAGCATACTCGTATTCAGTTTTAACCGCAGATGGGCAAAAATAATAAGAGAAAAAACAACAGTTGATATCAACAGAAGTATTTTAGAAATACCGATAAACACTTTTTATTCTTTTTGCATTGATTTTCTTGAAAAGGCAAACGCTGGCAATTACTCAGGCGAGATAAAAGTTTTAAACTCTACAGAGCAGTGGAGGATGCTGCGGGAAGTAATAGAGGATTTGGACAGGAAAAATTATCCGTATACTTTTAAGTATATGCATAGCAGTTCTTTTATTGCCAGCAGCTACATGCAGGAAATTTTTGATTTTATTCTTAGGGCTCAGGAGAATATGCTTTATCCATTGGATCTGTCCAGTAAGTTTACTCCATTTTTTAATCCTGTTCTGTCAGAATTAGTTGGCATATACGCAAGATACAGTGAAGAATTACGTAAAAACAGGGCGTACAACTATGGAAGACTGTTGGATGAGACCGCGCGCATACTGGAGGATGAAGAAAATACCAGGAATTTTTATAAGCAAAAATACAGGTACATATTAGTAGATGAACTGCACGAAATTAATAAAGCCCAGCTTGAGATTCTAAAATACCTATCCAGCGATAACTGCATTTTTTTTGGAAATGATGATGAGTCCATATATGCATTCAGAGGATCCATGGTTGATAATTTCCAGGGAATTTATGACGGCCTTCAGCCTGAAAATGTTTTGTTCCTGGATAAAAATTACAGGAGCAGCCGGGTCATAAATGAAGTCAGCCAAAATTTTATTTCATTAAATAAAAACAGGATTTTAAAAAATTGCAGCGTTTTAAAGCACGAAGGTAGCAATTCCTGCGGCGAAGTAGTACTGAAAGAATGCCGCAGCCTTTCGGAGGAAGTAAATTTTATATGCGATAAAATAAAATATTTGCATATCAGTGAAGGTATAAATGCAGAAGATATTGCGGTAATTGTAAAAGGGCTTGGATATGAAACCCATCTTGTAGAAAGTGCTCTTCAGCAGAGGGGCATACCATTTGCAAGAAGAAGTTCAAGAAGTCTGCTTGACAATGAATATGTAAAATACATTATTAACTTCATGAGGTTGGTAGTGAAAGTCAGAGGACCTGAAGAAGATAAAAAAAACGGCACTGCAATGCTTGATAATCTTGTGGAGGATATACTGCTTTCGGATGCCATAAATTTAGAGCCTTTATATTTTAAAAGGATAAAATTTTTATACAGCAGAAGTAAAAAAAATGGCGGCAGTAGAGCATGCGAAAATTTATGGCACTACATAACAGACATTGCAAGTCAATGCGGACAGGTCAAAAAAGGCAATGATACGTATGGTGAACTTAAAAAAATATCAGGACTTGTTGGCGCGGTAGAAGATTTTTTGCAAATTTCAAGTAAAAATGTATTTGACTTTGCCTCAGGACTCATAAAAGACAGGAGAGTTGGTTTTGTAAAATATTTAAAATCAAAAGATAATGGGAAATTTTATGAGAAGAATTTATGGGATAGTTTGGGAGATTTTTTAGAAAGCATTAAAAAATTTTGCCAGGACTCTGCTTCCAAAAGTGATACTGCCTCTTATATTGGATTTTTAGACAGCATTATAGAAAATCAGTTTTTGGAAGAAATAGAAGAAAGTACCAAAGATCTTTATCTAAAGGGTGCAGTTCAAATTTTAAGCTTCCACCAGTGTAAGGGGCTTGAGTTTAAAGCTGTTTTTTTGCCGTTTATAAATAAAGGGTATCTTCCCTCAAAATTTAATTTTCCACAGACCTATGATGTCCAAATATTTAATTATTTTGTCAGCGGAAAAAATTTGGACCATGAAGAATTAGAAAAGAGGCACCTGGAGGAGGAAAGAAAACTTTTTTATATTGGAATTACAAGAGCTTCAGAGTATTTATATATAACCTCGAACAAAAGGAAAGAAAGCTCACTTTTTTATGAAGAGTTGAGCAGTATTTATAAAAAAATAAACCCGGAGGAAAAATTAAAGCATGCAGCCCAAAAAAAGAAACCAAACAAAAATGAAATTACAGCAGAAGATTATTTTGAATTGGATGATTGTTTAGCCAGGAAATGGCTCATCAAAAAGAGAGCGGTTGTAAACACTGCTAAATTACTGAAAGGGAATAAATTAAATTTTAACAATTATTTAAGGCAATTATACTTTTTAAAACATTTCTACCCGCCTGACAGGTGGTGGGGCTCTATAAATTATACTAAAAATAAAAACAAACCCTTTTTGATATTCCCGGCAGTATTTTCATATAGCTCCTTAAACGAATATATGGAATGTCCCTTTAAATATAAACTGAAGTATTTTATAAATATAAAGGAAGAGGAAAATTTAAACCTTAAGATAGGGAAGATATACCATGAAATACTTAGATTATTTTTTGAATCCGGATATAAAGAATTATCATGGGAAGTGCTTGAAGATATATTAAAAAAAGAGTTTGACAGGCATGATTTTGAGTTTGAATTTGTCAGGAAGAACTTAATGGAAAGAGCCGCTAAAGAATTTAAAAGTTTTTTTGAGAAAAATCTTCCGGATAATCCTAAAAAATCTATTATGGAAAAAAAGTTTACTTTTTACATCGGCGATGATTATGTAACAGGGAGGATAGATCAAATAAACTTTACAAGCGACGACAAAATAGAACTTGTAGATTATAAATCAAGCTCAACAAGATTTAACGAATCATACCTTCAGGAAGAGATTCAGCTGAAGCTTTACAGGCTGGCAGTTGATTTGAGCGAGGAGCTGAGCCATGTAAGGGGAAAAGAGTACAGGCTAAAGTATATCTGCCTTGGCGTGCCTGGAAATCCTGTATGTGAAGTCCCGGCAGAACACTACGATTCTGATAAATTTATGGATACTTTAAAAGATATAATTCTAAAAATAAAAAGAGAAAGATTTGGCCCTAATCCAAAAAATTATATGCCCTGCATGTCCTGCAATTATAAAATTTTATGTCCGAGGTACTATGGCGAGCAATTTTAACGGAACAGAGGAACAGCTAAAAATATTTGATAGCGATGCAGAAGTAAAAAGAGTTATTGCCTGTGCCGGCTCTGGCAAAACCTGGGTGATAACCAATAACATTATAAAAATACTGGAGGAAGGGCTGTGCAATCCAAATGAAATACTTGCTTTGACGTTTACCAGAAATGCAGCTGAAAATATGAGAGTAAGGATAAAAGAAAAGATAAAAAAGAAGCTGGATTTTGAGAACATGGATATTCTTACATTTAACTCTTTTGGAAATGAGATTATAAGGGAAAATAGCTTTGAATTTGGGCTGGGCAAAGATTTTAAATTGTTAAACAGTGCAGAATCCTGGCAGGTGATATATGAAATTTTTGACAGTTTTAATTTTAAAAATGTAAGTGTCGGAAAGAATGTCGGTAAATTTATAGATGACTTGCTTGCATACATACAGAACTTAAAAAATAACTTAATCAGAGTAGCAGATTTTGAAGAATACATAAAAAACTATAAGGAAATTTTAATCAGTTATAAAAGCGAAGCGCTGAAAAACGAAGAAGAGAAAGTGGCCGAGTACCAGAAAGAATTATTTGACGTTTACTCCGGGTATGAGAAAAGCAAAAGAGACAAAAATTGCATAGACTATTCTGATCAGATTTTACTTCCTTATTTTTTGCTGACCGAAAACAAGAGGCTTGGTAAAAAATATAGATACAAATATAAGTACATATTTATAGATGAATTTCAGGACACAAACATAGCCCAGGCTTATTTATTTTCTCTCCTGTACAATCCCGGCTGCAATAAAATAATGGTAGTCGGCGATGATGATCAGGGGATATATTCTTTTAGGGGCGCATGTGTTGAAAATATCCTGAATTTTCATAAATGGGATATTTATAGCAAAAGCAGCGTATCAGATTTTTACCTGACAGTTAATTTCAGATCTGGAAAAAATATTATTAGTACTGCAAATAATATTATTGCTGAAAACAAAAATAGATTTAATAAAGAGTTGAAACCTGAAAATGAAAAAAAAGATTCAAAGGTTATTTTTTGCTATAACAAAACACACGGGGAAGAGGCCCGGCAAATCTCTAAAATTATAAAACATTTAGCGGAAAAAGGTGTTAAATTAAAAGATATAGCGATACTGGCAAGAAGAAAAAGGTTTGGTGTAATTGCAGGGGAACTGGAAAAAAACAATATCAAATACGAGCTTGTCGGGGGCAAGAATTTTTTCTTTAAGCCTGAAGTATTATTTATTATATCCTGGCTCAGAATCATTCATAATACCTATGATGAAATAAATTTAATACACATATTAAAATCAGGGAAATACAAAATTTGTGATCGCGATATTTATTTTTTAAGGAAGTACAAACACACGCAAAACAATTACAATACTGTCTTAAAAGAGGGTAATCCAAGCATTATTGATGGACTGTTAAATTGTAAACAAAATCCTTACATAAGCAGCCTTGCCAAAAACAGGATGGCAGGTTTTTTGGATGATTTAAGGTTTTATATAAGCAAATCAAAAACTTTAAAACTAAAGGAGCTGATAAGTTTGATTTTTCATCGTTCAGGAATGAATGATGAAATTAAGTCCAAATTTGGCGCGGGTTATAAGGAAAAAATAAAAAATGTGGAAAATTTAATTAAGGTAAGTTCTGACTTTGAGCAAAATAATTTTGGAAGCAGTCTTGACAGCTTTATAATTTATCTGAGAGATGTTGCAAAGAGCGACTATGATGACCCTGACACGACGGAATTATCCGGTGAAAATTCAGTAAAAATTATGAGTGTCCATGCTGCTAAAGGATTAGAGTTTGAAGCGGTTTTTCTTCCCATGCTGTGGAAAAATGATTATATCGGCAGAAAATCATCCAGAGGAAAATTTGAAATTCCTTCATGTTTAAGAAAAGACGGGAAAATATGGAAAGAGAAAAAAGATTATACAAGCAGGAAGAAATTCGAAGAGGTTCTAAAAAGCATTAGAACAGAAGAAGAGAGAAGAATATTTTATGTTGCATGCAGCAGGGCCAGGAAAGTTTTGGCTCTGTCGTACTGCGAGTTTGAGAGCGAAGAAGATGCCAATAAAAAAGAAAATAAAGGCAAGGAAATAGTTCCATTTTTTGCAGATGCAATAAAGGGCAACAGCGAGATGAGTGTTATAAATCTAAAAGGGGCCGAGTATATTAGAAACAAAGTAAATAAAAATTTTAATAAAAATATAGAATCATACAGTGACGCTATTGATTTTATTGGTTTGGAAGGCAGGCACAGCGGTGGCGCAGCTTCAGCGGGAAAAGCCGGAAATGTCATAACCAGCAGGCTGTTTACGGAAGGTGATCAAAAAGAAGCAGAGAAAAGCTTGAGCGTATTTATTAACAAATTAAGTGCAGTCCCTGGCAGGGATAAAGAAATCTGTAAAATTTTTAAAGATTTGAATACAGATTTGGAATTAAACTGTAATTTAATTGACTCAGGCAGGTTGGAGCAATGGAGAGATAGAATTAAATTTGCAGGGCATGGCAGTTGTAATCTGGCTGTTTTGGAAGAGGCAGGCAGAAAGAGAAACGCGACAGAAAAATTTTTTTCTCTTACAAGCATGCTGGATTACATAAAATGTCCCGTGCTGTACAAGTGGAAATATATATATAAAATCCCAGAGCCTGAAACAGAAAGGCTCAGGCTTGGTGAAAGGGTTCACAAATGTATAGAATATATAACTATGGCTAAGCAAGGGGATTTAATTGGAAAACCGTTCTTGGGTAAAAACATAGATGAAGATGAGATATTAGAAAAAATTAAGGATGAGGAGTTAAAAAAATATATTGAAGTATTTTTAAATAGTGATTTATTAAAATTTGATGACATAGAATTTTTATTGCTTGAACAGCTTTTTTATTGGAAGCTAAGCGGATATTTCATTACCGGTAAAATCGATAGGATGGATATGCGAAAAGATGGTAAAATCAGGATTATTGACTACAAAGTGTCAAATTATTCCGCAAAGAGAAAAAATGTGCAGCATGAAAATCAACTAAAATCCTACATAAGCAGTACCTGTGAAATATATGAAAAATCTACAAGCGACATATGCGGGTGCCTTCTTTATCTTGGAAACAGCAAAAAGATTGAGCTTAGCTTCAAGGCCCGTCAGATAAAAGAATTTGAAGCTCTTATGCTGGATATTATCAAAAAGATAAACAGGAATATTTTTGATGCTGACATAGCTTCATCCTGCAAAAAAGATTGCTCTTACTATGATTTGTGCGCATACATAAACTAATAGAAAATTATTCTTATACTTCAGTACACCATGAAGAATATTTATTTATCTCATTTTTTACTATTTTAAAGTAAAGACTTTGAATCTTGCCAGTCAGCTGTCCCATACTGCCATTTCCAATTATTCTATTATCAACGCTGCCTATAGCTGAAACCTGAGCACCTGTGCCGCAGAAAAAAAGCTCATCAGCAGTATACATTTCCGTTCTGTCTACCGGCCTTTCTATAACTTTTATGTTAAGTTCATCCTGCGCTATTTTTATAACTGTATCCCTTGTTATCCCTTCCAATATATCACTGTAGACAGGTGGTGTAATCAATGTATTATTTTTAACCGCAAAAACATTCATCGCGCTTCCTTCGCTGACATGCTGACCGTCGGAGGTAAGCACAATAGCCTCATCGAATCCATTCAACAGGGCCTCTGTTTTTTGAATTGCTGAATTAACGTAAGCTCCGGACACTTTTGCTCTTGGCGGGATACTATTGTCCGATAATCGTGACCATGACGAAGTGCATACTTTGATTGCTTTTGTTGTATCCAGGTAGTCTCCCATTGGGATGGTATAAATAAAAAGGTCCTGCTCCGTTCCAGTAAGTTTGGGGCCTATTTTAAGTCCGCTATTATAAGCAAAAGGCCTTATGTATGAATCCTCGGTATAACCTTCTTTCTTTAGCAGTTCCAATGTTATATCACAGAGTTCCTCTATTGGGTATTTTATTTTTATCATCAAAATACGTGCACTGTCATATAGCCTTTTGTAATGATCTTCCATCCTGAAAACATAATTTTTCTCTGTTTCTGCATTCCAGTAACTTCTTATACCTTCAAAAACTGCTGTTCCATATTGAAGAGAGCTTGTCCTGATGTCAACCTTGGCCTCACTAATAGGAATTATCTTTCCTTCAAAAAAAGCAAATTTTGGTTTTTCCATCATTTCCTCCTTATGATTTTAATCTTTATATCTTACTTTTTTCGAAGCCTTTTTGCAATGAATTTTTCAGGTGTGGTGTGTCTTACAAAAGAAGAAACCCCAAGTTATCTTTCGCCTTAGTTTCCACTTTAGGCTACTGAACACCTTGGGGTCTTGCTTTAGAGCTTTCCTTAGGGTCTACTTAGAATTTTAACTTACTTTCAACATTCTTTCGTTTGCTAATTTCAATTACTTCTAAGCGTTGCCTCCTGCTCTAAAGTATTTTTAATATAGCAAAAGGTAAAATCGATGTCAATATAAATTTTAAAAAAAATTAAAATTTTTTTTTAAAAAAATAATGATAATATCAATAAGGAAATTTAATATGCGAAAGGATATTTATGAAGATAGCAGGCAGTGTAAATGAACTTATTGGGAATACTCCGCTGGTCAGGCTTTCAAAGATTTCAAATGGATTAGAATCAGATGTGATTGCAAAGTTGGAGTTTTTAAATCCCGGTGGAAGCGTTAAGGATAGAATTGGCTGCAGTATGATAGAAGAAGCTGAAAAGCAAAAATTAATATCTCCGGGGACAACAGTTATAATTGAACCTACAAGTGGCAACACAGGGGTGGGCCTTGCTGCAGTATGCGCCTTAAAGGGTTATAAGCTTATACTTACAATGCCGGAAAATATGAGCATGGAAAGAAGAAAACTGCTCTCTGCATTTGGCGCTGATATACTGCTGACTCCTGCTGGCGAAGGAATGAGCGGTGCTATTAGAGAGGCAGAAAGACTGCATGATGAAATAAAAGATTCATATATACCACAGCAGTTTAGCAATCCTGCAAACCCTGAAATTCATGAGCGCACAACTGGGGTAGAAATATGGAATGACACAGACGGAAAAGTCGATGTATTGGTTAGCGGAGTTGGGACCGGCGGGACCATTACAGGCTGTGGAAGATTGCTAAAAAGTAAAAAACCTCAGCTGAAAGTAGTAGCAGTAGAGCCTGCAGATTCCCCGGTACTATCTGGAGGAAAGGCAGGACCGCATAAAATTCAGGGGATAGGCGCAGGTTTTATTCCGGAAGTACTTGATGTTGATTTAATAGACGAGGTTGTGGCAGTTAAAAGCTCAAATGCTTTTCAAATGGCTCGCAGACTGGCAAAAGAGGAAGGGATTCTTGCCGGCATATCATCAGGAGCAGCGGTGTGGGCTGCTTTCAAAGTTGCCGGAAGAAAAGAAAATAAGGGGAAAATGATAGTAGTTATAATTCCTGATTCAGGTGAGAGGTATCTCAGCACAGATTTATTTGAGCAATAATACCTCCTCCAATGAGGAAATCCTTTCTATAAAAAACTGCAGATTGCCCCGGAGTTACAGCTTTTTGCGGATCATCAAAAATAACCTCAGCTGTATCTTTGCTCAGTATATTAACCTGAGCCGGGCTTTCCTTAGCTTTATACCTGATTTTTACATCTGCTCTAAAACTTTTTTCAGGTGGAGTGCCTGACACAAAATTTACCTCATTTACGATAAATTTTTTTTGATACAGGTCTTTTTCCTCACCGGCAATAATTATATTTTCATCTGGAATGATCTCTTTTACATATAGGGGTTTTTTGTAGCTGACACCAAGCCCTCTTCTTTGCCCAACTGTATAAAAAGGATATCCCTTATGTTTTCCTATTATTTCCCCTTTAGTGTTTAAGATTTTACCCTCTTTTATATTTTTAAATCTTTTTAAAAGGAAGCTCTTGTAATCATTATTTGGAATAAAACAGATTTCCTGGCTTTCGCTTTTTCCTTCAAGAAAAGAATAAAGCTTGCTGGCTTTATTCTTTACTTCTTTTTTTGTAAGCATCCCAAGGGGTGTCTTTATGTAAGAAAGCTGCTCCTGGTTTAATTTCCAGAATACGTAACTTTGATCCTTGCTTCTGTCAAATGCTTTTTTTACTTCAAAGAGGCCCGTTGCAGGGGACTTAGCAACTATGCAGTAATGGCCTGTAGCCAAAAAGCTTGCCCCAAGGCTTTTTGCTTTTTTGAGAAGCAGCCCAAATTTTATAAATTTGTTGCATTCTATACATGGGTTGGGAGTTTTTCCCTGAAAATAATTTGAGCAGAAAGGTTTGATAATAATTTTTTCAAATTCATCCGTAAGATCAATTTCAACAAAGGGGATGTTTAATTGTTCTGTTATCATTTTGGCAGCTTCTATGTGGGAATTAAAAATTTCTGGAAGAAATTTCATGGTAATTCCAAAAATATCAAATCCTTCTTCAGATAAAAGTTTGGCTGCAACTCCGCTGTCAACTCCTCCGCTTACGGCAACAGCTATGCTCTTGCCGCAGGTTCCATATTTACTCTTACTGCTGGTGCCTGTAATCATATGCTTGTCTGCTTGTAAAAATTTTTTGTTTATCACATTATGAGAGCTGTTTTGATGAACTTTATTTCGCTCTACTGGTAAATTACAAGATATTATGTAGAATATTATATAATTTTAATTTACTGATGGATACAGGTTATGCTAAGAAATAAACCCTGCGGCTGTCAGTCTTAAAGTAGTAGATATATTTTTCTGAATGCATGTGCAAGTGCAATGAACGCAAAACAAAAAAGATACATATTTAGCTGATAATAATTCAGGTTATGAATATAGAATTAAAAAAAATAGATTTAAGCAAGTTTTATTACAATAACCTCTACAGGGATTATATCTTCAATTTTGATAAAATAAGAAACCACTACCAGTATGACTTTCGGAGAATTGACAGCTACAAAAAAAGATTTGAAGATATCAGCCTGAATTACGACCACAGCCTGAGGCCCAATGTATGCAGTATCTTAAAAAATTATAATGAGAGCCTTGGCTGCAGCAGGAAAACAATAGAAAATATTGATGCTTTGGAAGACAGCAAATCAGCAGTTGTAATTGGCGGACAACAGCCCGGACTGCTGACAGGTCCCATATTTATAATTTATAAGATTTTGACTGTGCTGAAAGTCAGCAATTTTTTAGAAAATAAATTAAATAAAAAGATTGTTCCTTGTTTCTGGAACGCATCTGATGACAGCAACCTTGAGCAGGTAAATAATTTAACAATTTTAAATAAAAATTTAAAAAACATCACCCTTGATCTGACAGGTGTTAGAAAGGGTGTAAAATATTCAAGAATTTGTTTGAAGACTGATGATTTTAAAGGGGTAATTGATAACTTAAGCAATGCTCTAAATCCTACAGATTTCAAAGGTGCAGCAGTTGATTTTTTAAATGAATGCTTAAGCGCAGCAGCAGACAGCAGCTTTGTAGAAGATGGCGGCATAAGCATTTCTTATTTTTTTTCGGTAATAATTTCCAGAATGTTTTCAGATTATGGCCTTGTAGTAATAGACCCTGCTGTAAAAGAACTTAAGAGCCTGTCGCGCGGTCTTTTAACTTATGACATAGATAACCATAAAAAAATAGGCAGCATTGTCAATGATGCAGGAGATAAGTTAAGGGAGGATGGTTATCACTCACAGATTAATTCACAGACAGAGACACTCAACTTTTTCTTAGATTTAAAAGGAGCCAGAGAAAAGATAACCGAAGTTAGAAAGGGTTATTTTGCAGCTGGAAATAAAAGATTTACAAGAGATGAACTAATTAAGCATGTTGAAAAAAATATCAAGGATATAAGTTTGAATGTTATAATGCGGCCGCTTCTTCAAGACAGTGTTTTGCCTGTTATGTGCTGCGTTTGCGGACCCGGGGAGGTAAGCTATTTTTCCCAGCTTAAAAAAATATATGATCTGGCGGGTGTAAGGCTTCCAATTATTTATCCGCGATTTTCAGCGACAATAATTGAAAAAAGGATTAAAAAAGTATTGGACAGGTTTGAGATAAGTGATGCAGATTTACAGTTAGACAGAGAGAAATTAACCAGAAAAATTATAGAGAGAAGACTAAATTTAAACCTTGATGAATTAATGGCAGGGTTCAAAAATGATACAGAAGAGTTAATAAAAAGATTTGAAAAAAATATTTCTAATTATGAAATGAATATTTCCAGCTCTTTTGATAGAATTAAGAGAAATATTAAAAAAGAAACCAGCATACTGGAAAAAAAGCTGTATTCGGAATATAAAAAACAAAACAGCTATGTTGCCGGGAGTTTAGATAAAGTTTATCAGAGTATTTTCCCATACAGTAACTTGCAGGAGAGAGAATTGAGTATATGGGATTTTATAAATAAATATGGTTTTGATTTTACAGGCAGTCTTTATCTGGAATTAAAACCTTTAAGTTTTTCGCATAAATTTATAGAAATATCTGAGTGACAGGTTTGGTGGTATCAGTGAAGGTAGATATTTTAGCATTTGGCACACACCCTGATGACGCAGAAACTGGGTGTGGCGGGCTTTTGCTTAAATTAAAAGATATAGGGCATAAAACAGGAATAATTGACCTCACACAGGGAGAGCTTTCTACAAATGGGAATTTAGAGATAAGAAAGAAAGAAACAGATAAGGCTTCAAGAATATTAAAATTAGACGTCAGGGAAAATCTTAAGCTTGAGGATGGAAATATAAAAAATGATTCTGACAGCAGGCTTAAGGTAATCGAAGCTATCAGAAAATACAGGCCGGAAGCTGCTCTTATCCCTTTCTGGAAGGATCGGCATCCTGATCACGAGAATTCTTACAAGTTATTAAAAGATTCCATCTTTATTTCAGGGCTAAAAAAATTTACAACAAAGTATGATTTTTACAGGCCTTCTATTGTAATAAGCTACATGCTCCATTATGAATTTAAACCAACTTTCATAGTTGATATATCTAAGTATTATAAAGAAAAGATAAAAGCAGTTGCAGCATACGAGTCTCAATTTTACAGTAACACAGAAAAGACTGTGGTAACACATATAGCCTCAAAACATTATCATGATATGATTGGCAATAGATGCAGATACTATGGGCTAAAAATAAAATCCGAGTATGGAGAACCATATTTTGCTGAATTTAATATAAAGATAGACGACCCTGTGAAATTTTTTCAGTATTTGGCTTAAAAGGCTATAATTTGTAAATACATACAAAGCAAACTATGAATATAGGGATAACCTGCTACCCTACTTATGGAGGCAGCGGGGTGGTAGCATCAGAACTTGGAATTGAACTGGCTAAGAGGGGAAATAATGTTCATTTTATTAGCTATGAAATTCCATTTAGAATTAACCGCTTTTATAAAAATATATTTTTTCATGAAGTTGAGACCCTGGATTATCCTCTGTTTAAATATCCCCCTTACAGCCTTTCTCTTTGTGCAAAAATGGCAGAGGTTGCAGAAACAGAAAAGTTAGATATTTTGCATGTACATTATGCCATACCTCATGCAGCAGCAGCCTACCTGGCTAAAAAGATATTAGGAGATGATAAATTTAAGTTCGTTACAACACTGCATGGAACCGACATAACTTTGGTAGGAAATCATGCTTCATTCTATAAAAGTACAAAATTTATTATAGAAAATAGTGACGGAATAACATGTGTGTCTGAGTACTTAAAAAATGCCACTCAAAAAATTTTTAAAATAAATAAAAAAATAAGTGTTATATACAATTTTGTGGATACAGAAACATACAAAAGGACCAATGAGAGCAAAAAGAAAATTGAATTCATTAAAAAAGGCGACAAGGTTGTTACCCACATTTCTAACTTTAGACATGTAAAGAATGTAGATAGTGTAATAAAGGTATTTTATAAAATAAGCATGGAAGTTAAAAGCAAGCTGCTCCTGATTGGAGATGGTCCGGAAATGTGCGCATGCAGGAATTTGGTGGATGAATTAGGATTAGAAAATAAAGTAATTTTTATGGGCAGGCAGGAAAATGTAATTCCACTCTTAAATGTAAGCGATCTTTTTTTATTGCCGTCTACCAGTGAAAGTTTTGGTCTTTCAGCCCTTGAGGCATTAAGCTGCGAGGTTCCAGTAATTGGAACAAAGGTGGGAGGGTTAAAAGAAGTGGTCATTCACGGCAAGAGTGGTTTTATATTTGACCCATATGATACCGGTGCCATGAGCGAAGCTGCAATTAAATTGCTAAGTGATGAAAGTATGAGGGAAAGGATGGGAATAGAAGCCAGGAAGAGAGCTAAATTATTTGACAGCAGTTTGATAGTCCCTCAATATGTAGAGTATTATAAAGAAATTTTACGAAAGTAAAGATTTTAAAAACAGAAAGGAGCAGCTATGGAAATTTTTGGCAGGGATCTAAAAAAAGAAGATGTTTTAAAAAAGGTTGGAGATATTTCTCAGCTTGGAGGCGTAAAATGCTATGAGTTTACTGACGGACTTCGAAAGGGAATAAGGGCTGTTGATATGAAGAGCCCCTGCGGGCTTGATATGACTGTCCTGCTTGACAGGGCAATGGATATATCATATCTGTCATATAAATCTATCCCTGTAAACTGGAGGTCGGCAACAAGGGAAACTTCGCCAGTATTTTATGAGAGCAGGGGTGCTGAGTGGCTAAGAACTTTTTATGGGGGCTTGCTTACTACTTGCGGTATGACTTATGTGGGGCACCCAAGCGTAGACAATGGTGAAGAACTCGGGCTCCACGGCAGGATATCAAACTTAAGCGCTGAGAACGTTTGGTCGGATGGAAAGTGGGAAGGCGATAGCTATGTTATGTTTGTACAGGGAAAGATAAGGGAAGCAAAAGTATTTGGCGACAAGCTTGAACTAACAAGAAAGATTACGACCTGGATGGACACCCCCAAAGTGGTAGTTGAAGATTCTGTAGAAAACATTGGTTCAGAGAAGTCTCCAATTATGATGCTGTATCATGTAAATATTGGCTACCCTGTTTTAGACAGCACATCCAGCCTTTTAGAATCCAAAGCTGAAGTAACTCCAAGAGACGAAGAAGCCAAAAAGGGATTTGACAAATTTTCTAAATTTTCTGAACCAATTTGCGGGTTTAAGGAACAGTGCTACTTCCATGATATAAAAGCAGACAAAGATGGAAACTCAAATGTTGCAATTGTAAATCCTGATTTTAATAATGGCGAAGGCATAGGAATATGGCTGAAGTTCAATAAAGATAATCTCCCTTATCTTGTACAGTGGAAGCAAATGGGAATGGGTGAGTATGTCTGCGGAATCGAACCTGTAAACAGTCTGGTCAGGGGTAGAAAAATAGAAAGAGAAGAGGGAACTTTAAGGTTTATAGAGCCAGGTGAAAAAATAAATTACAGGTTGGAATTTAATGTACTTGTTTCAAACAAAGATATAGAAATATTTAAAAATAAATATTGTTAAAAATTTAATAAAATATTAATACTTTTTTTGACAATAATAAAAAGAGAAACTATAATAAATTATAATAGTTTATTATTTTATTATTTATTTCAGCCATTTACCGGAATAAATGTAAGGAGAATGTAAAATGAATAAAAGGTTTATTAGGATCCTGTCTGTTTTGTTCATCCTCATTTTGTGCATAAGTTTTTCTTTTCTGGGCTGTGCTGCTAAAGAAACAGCATACGAGCTTACTCCACAGGACAAGGTATTGCTAACGCAACCATCAGTTTGCTTTGTAAATACATATTTCTGGGGTTACGTACTTGACCCGTGGGAGAATACATGGAGCGATGCTTATTATTGGGCTTTTGTAGGAACCGGGTTCTGTGTTAATCCTGAAACAGGGC
>CAYMPQ010000029.1:15007-19016 GCA_964392345.1 uncultured Actinomycetota bacterium | reverse complement strand
TTTGTTAAAGGTGGTAAGATTGGAATGTTTGGAGGAGCAGGAGTTGGAAAAACAGTAATAATAATGGAACTTATTCATAACATTGCTGTAGAACGCAAAGGGTATTCGGTATTTGCCGGTGTTGGCGAAAGGACCAGAGAGGGTAATGAACTCTGGTTGGAAATGAAAACGACAGGTGTAATGGATAAAGCTGCCCTTGTGTTTGGTCAGATGGATGAGCCCCCTGGTGCCAGACTTAGAGTAGGGCTGACGGGCCTTACTATGGCTGAGTATTTTAGAGAATATGAGGGGATGGATTTGCTACTCTTTATTGATAATATCTTTAGATTTATTCAAGCAGGGCAGGAAGTATCAACTCTGCTTGGAAGGATGTCTTCTGCAGTTGGATATCAGCCAACTCTCTCAAGTGAGATAGGGGAACTTCAGGAAAGAATTGCTTCTACTAAAAAGGGTTCTATTACTTCTGTTCAAGCTATATATGTTCCGGCAGATGATTTAACAGATCCTGCACCTGCAACTACGTTTTCTCATCTAGATTCTACAGTGGTACTCTCAAGAGATGTTGCCGAACGCGGACTATACCCGGCAGTGGATCCACTTGCTTCCGCATCTCGAATACTGGATGCCCAGTTTGTGGGAGAGCACCATTATCAGATAGCAAGGAGGGTTCAGGAAATATTAGAGAGGAATAAAGAACTTCAGGATATCATAGCTATTCTTGGGATAGATGAACTCTCGGAAGAAGATAAACTCATTGTGTATAGGGCAAGAAAGATAGAAAAATTTCTGTCCCAACCACTATTTGTTGCAGAACAATATACTGGTAAAAAAGGAAGATATGTCAAGACAGAGGATGCAGTTAAAGGTTTTAAAGATATAGTAGAAGGAAAGTGCGATCATTTACCAGAGCAGGCTTTCTATATGGTGGGCACCATAGAAGAAGCTGAGGAAAAAGCAAAAAAGATGGAGATGGGTGCATCCGAAGAAGAGGCTGGGGAATTTTAGAAAGATTTTATTAATATAAAAATGTCAGATAAAAAAATAAGTGTAAGTATAGTTACGCCAGAAGAGCATGTATATGATGGTGAGGTTAATTTTATAAGTATTCCCGCAAAAAGTGGTAGTCTGGGTATTTTACCCGGCCATCTACCCATTGTTTGTAATTTGGGAGTGGGAATAGTGAAGTTAGCAACAGATAGAGAGACTGAATATATTGGTGTTTGCTGGGGCTTTATGGAATTTATTAATAATAGGGCAAATATACTTACCGAACGTGCTATTGTTACTAACTATGAGCAGAGAAGAAAAACCATAGAAGAGTTGAAGAAAAAGCATGATATAATTCAGGAGATTACAGAGGATACTAAAAAAGTAATTCAGGCTATAGCTTCTATGCAAAGACTTAAAAAATAGTAACAGGGAATTTATAAGAATTTGCTTACTTTTTCTTTTTTATGCCTGCCCCTTATTACATTACTTCAGTGGCCACAATAACAAACCGTCTGTTCACCCACGTCTGGTATTATGGGAACAGAGTATTGCCATTCATTAAAGCGCGCTAACCCATTTTTTATTTCAAAAGAAGACTGCCAGGATAGGACCGCCAGCTGGTGCACTTCACAGGCTCTCTTTCCCGATCCTATTTTATGTAATTCTGCTTTAGATAGGCTGGAACATACTCCATATCAAATACTAATGGAATGAGAATCAATAAAAAAACGGAATAGACCAAATTAAAATTTTGATATAATATTAACTAATAAATTAGGTGCTAATGCAAAGATGGCGAAAGAGCGGTACAATGATGGTAAAAAATAACAAATATTGAAATTCATTAAAATTAAAAAGTGAGAGGGAGAAAATGCTAGTTGATTTGGAAGAAAAGCATAAAGAGCTTAAGTGTTTTTTTGAGCCTGAAGGGGTTGCAGTAATTGGTGCTTCCCCCAATCCCAAAAAGCTTGGTCACCAGGTAGTTAAAAATTTACTTGAAGGGGGTGTATTTTCATTTTCACATCTTAAAGGCTTTCCCGGGAAGACCTTTCCTGTTAATCCTAAAGAAGATGAGATCTTAGGTTTAAAATGCTATCACCGGGTCACAGAGATTCCACAGAAGGTTGACCTGGCTATAATTTGTGTTCCTGCTAAATTTGTTCCACAGGCAGTTCGAGATTGTGCAGAAAAGGGTGTCAGGGGAATAAATATTATTTCTGCAGGTTTTAGCGAAGTAGGTAAAGAAGGGAAAAAACTTCAGGAAGAATTTTTAAAAATAGCCAAAGAATCAGGGATAAGGATAGTTGGACCTAATTGTTTGGGAATACTTTATCCCCCGAATCATTTAAATGCAAGTTTTGGTGGATTCCTTCCTTTTTCTGGAGGGGTAGGGTTTATAAGCCAATCAGGGGCTTTGATGGACAGTGTCATAGATTGGTCAATCAAAGAAAACTACGGGTTTAGTGCGATGATAAGCTACGGCAATAAATCTGATTTAGATGCTCCCGATTTTCTTGCCTGGGCTTCTAAAGATCCTTATACAAAAGCCATCGCTCTTTACATTGAAGGAGTTAGTGATGGGAGATATTTCTTAGATGTGGCTAAAAGGGTTAGTCTTATCAAACCTATTATAGCTTTAAAAGCGGGTAGGACATCTTCAGGGACAAGAGCAGCAAGTTCTCATACAGGATCACTTGCCGGCTCTTACAAAATTTATAAAGGAGCTTTTAGACAGTCAGGAATAATTATATCTTATACCTTAACTGAGATGCTTGATATGGCTAAAGCATTGGCCTTTCAATCTCCCAGTAGCGGCAACAGAGTAGCAATTGTTACCAATGGTGGCGGTAACGGGGTTTTGTGTGCAGATTATTGTGAAGAGTTGGGAATAGAATTACCGCAACCACCAAAAGATCTAATAGAAAAACTTGATAAGAGCGGGCACATGCACCCCGCCTGGAGTAGGGGTAATCCTATAGATGTGGTAGGAGATGCAAGTCCAGAAAGGTATGAGGTTGCATTAGAAGCAGTGATGAGCTCTGATATATATGATGGGGTGATAGTGATCCAAACATTACAAACAATGACCGAACCCGTGGAAGATGCTAAGGTTGTAGTAGAGATGCAAAAGAAATACAGGAAGCCAGTAGTTGCTGCTTTTGTAGGCGGGGTTGTTACCGAAGCCAGTACTAAATATTTAGAGGAACATAATGTTCCTAATTATAACGATATGGATAGAACTGCTAAGGCCATGGGGGCTTTAATAGAATATGGAAAGTACTTAAGAAAAAGAGGAGGATATCATGAATAGAGGGCAAATTTTAACCCAGATAGAGAAGTCAAAAAAATATGGTGGTAAATTTCTTTCGGAGCCAGTTTGTGAGGAAATTTTAACCTCTTACGATATTCCTGTTCCACCTTCTTACCTTGCTAAGGAAGTAGATGAAGCAGTAGAGTTTGCAAAAAAGATAGGCTTTCCAGTAGTCTTAAAGATAGTTTCCCCACAGATTATTCATAAGTCTGATGTTGGAGGAGTAATAATAAATATTGAGGGGGAAGCAAAGGTTAGGGAGGCTTTTACTAAAATTCTGGAAAATATTAAAAGTCATAATTCAAAAGCTAAAATAGATGGTATATATGTTCAGAAAATGGTTCCTCCTGCCCGTGAAGCTATTATTGGAGCGCTTAAAGATGGGCAATTTGGGCAGGTAATAATGTTTGGACTGGGAGGAATTTTTGTAGAAATCTTAAAAGACGTAGTTTTTAGAGTAGCACCAATAGATAAGGAAGAAGCCCGGGAAATGATTGAAGAAATAAAGGGTCTGCCCATTCTTCAGGGAGTAAGAGGAGAAGAGCCAATCGATTTTGTTTCTTTAAGCAAAACGATTGCAAATGTTTCAAGGTTGGTAATAGATTTTCCTCAAATCGGACAACTGGATATAAATCCAGTTCGGGTTTATCCTGACGGTCTTTATGCTGTAGATGCTCGAATTATTCTTGAGTGAAATAAAAGTATTAC
>CAYMPQ010000029.1:6789-14907 GCA_964392345.1 uncultured Actinomycetota bacterium | reverse complement strand
TTAAAGTCAAAATAATAAAGAAGAAGGAATTAATAAAATGCCAAGAATAACATCAAAAGGGCAGGTAACAATACCTAAAAAAATAAGAGATGAGTTTAACATCAAACCTTCTAATATTGGTGAATTTATTGTTAGAGACGGCGAAATAATTTTTAAAGTTAAAAAAGGAACCATACTTGATGCTCATGCTAAAAAGACAAATAAAAAAATTGACTTCAAAAAGGTTAGAGAAGTAATGGAAAAAGATATTGCTAATGATGTTATTAAGGAAATGGGATGATTTTTTTAGACACTAATATTTTTTTAAGATATTTTGAGCGAGAAGATGAGCTAATATATAGGAAAGTAGAAAAATTATTTTTTGAAATAGTTCATGGCAATATTAAAGGGATTTCTAATACGATGGTTATTGCTGAAGTAATTTGGGTTTTGGATAAATTTTATAACTGGGAAAAGGAAAAAATTTGTGAAAATGTTGAGTTAATTTTAAATACACCTAATATTAAGTTCAAAGAAAGACATACAATTCTTGGGGCAGTTGATATTTTTAAGGGCGAAAATATAGATTTTATTGATGCCTATAATTGCGCATATATGAGGGCTAATGGTGTTAGTGAAATTTACTCCTTTGACAGGCATTTTGATGAATTTACAGATATCAAAAGATTGGAGCCTTAAGAATGAATACCTTCTCTTTGATAATAAAAATTTTTTCTGGAGAAATCATTTTGACATCATTTTAAATTACATATATTATCTACATTGCAGTAACTAGTGTTGAGCTAAGCATAATTTAAAAAAAATTACTTTTTAATAAAAAATAAGAGTAATTCATATTTTAAAAAGTTCTCAGTATTGGCATTAATAGTTTGAGATTAAAAGGGAAGTTCGTAGAAGCGAACGTGGTCCCGCCGCTGTGAACGGGTACGAAATCTGCATATATGTCACTGTTCTTATTAATAAGAATGGGAAGGCGCAGAAATTAGGATGATCCGTAAGTCAGAAAACCTGCTTTTTGATATAAATCACATTTCTTCGTGGAAAAAGAAAGGATTAGATGAGCTGGGTATAATCCTTGGTACATTGCATGATGTATTAAGGATTATTTGTTTTATTGGATAAAAAGTAAATGGAAAGGAAAAAATATGGATAAAATTCAGGAAACGGTATCAAAAATAGGATCGCTTGATTTGGATCGGATGCAAAAAGCACAGGCTAAACTTGATAATCTTACCAAACCACATGGCAGCCTTGGCCGCCTTGAAGAACTGGCAAAACAAATTGTAGGTATAACAGGAGATATAAATTCTAAATTAAATAAAAAAACAATAATAGTAATGGCTTCTGACCACGGAGTGGTAGACGAAGGTGTCAGTGCTTATCCAAAAGACGTAACAGCTCAGATGGTTTATAATTTTCTAAGTGGAGGTGCAGGCATAAATGTTCTGGCAAAACATATTGGGGCAGAGGTTAAAGTTGTAGATGTTGGTGTTGCATCTGACCTTGGCGAACATCCTTTTCTGGTATCTAAAAAGGTTGACTTTGGAACAAAGAATATGGCAAAAGGTCCTGCAATGACAAAGAAACAGGCTCTAAAATCAATACAGGCAGGAATTGAAGTTGTTGAAGATGTAATCAGGGATGGGTGTGATATTATAGGAACAGGAGATATGGGGATAGGAAATACTACAGCCAGCAGTGCAATAGCTTCGGTAAACTGTCAGGTAGATGTTAATTTGGTTACTGGGCATGGAACCGGGATAGACAAAAGCGGTCTTGAACATAAAATAAATGTAATAAAAGGAGCCATTGCACTGAATAAACCAGACAGCAGCGATGCTATTGATGTGCTGGCAAAAATTGGTGGATTTGAAATTGGAGGTATTGCCGGAGTGATACTTGGAGCTTCTGCAAATAGAATTCCAGTTGTAATTGATGGCTTTATTTCAGGGGCTGGTGCACTACTAGCAGCTTCTATTGCCCCAAAGTCAAAAGATTTTATGATTGCATCCCATTGTTCAGTTGAGAAGGGTCACAGGATAGTTCTGGAAAAGTTGGGTCTCAAACCCTTGTTTGATTTTAATATGAGGCTTGGAGAGGGAACAGGTGCTGCCCTTGGAATGGATATAGCCGAGGCTTCGGTTAAGATTTTAAATGAGATGGCAACATTTGAAGAGGCTGGAGTTTCAGAAAAGAAATAATTTTATTTAACATCTCCGGAAAGAAGTAAATGCTGTGATGAGAATTTTTAACCATGGAGGGAATCTAAGAGAGGCAGCAGAAAATTATAATATTTCGGCTGAAAAAATTATTGACTTTAGCTCAAATATAAACCCTCTGGGGATTCCACCTGAAATCAAAAAGATAGTCATTAAAGATATTGATAGTATTTTTGACGGGGCTTGCCGCTATCCAGATCCTGAATGTAAATTACTTAAGGATGTGCTTTCTGCAAATTTAGGAGTTAAAACAAGCAATCTACTGATAGGAAATGGTTCAAATGAATTAATATATTTATTAGTGCATGTTTTAGATCCTGAAAGAGTGTTAATCCCTATCCCATCGTTTAGCGAATATGAGCGGGCGGCAGTTTCAACAGGTGCCGAATGTAGATTTTTAAGCTTTAAAATTAATCGTGGAAGCAGTAGTGAGTTCAACCTTAAAGTTGATAAGGTTTTACAAAGTATTGATGGCGTCAATCTTATATTTATATGCAATCCAAATAATCCCACTGGTTTTCTTTTGCATAAAGATGAAATTGAATACCTTATTAGAAAGTGTGAGGAGAGGAATGTATTTGTAATAATTGATGAAGCTTTTATTGATTTTGTGGAGGGAAATGAAGATGCAGTAATGATTGGGGAAGCTATTAAAAATAAAAATGTTGCTGTTTTGCGGTCAATGACCAAGTTTTTTGCTATTGCTGGACTTAGGTTAGGGTATCTCGTTGGCAACAGTAAGTTAGTTAAGAAAATTTCGGAGAATCAGCCAACCTGGTCAGTAAATTGCCTTGCCCAGCTGGTAGGGAAAGAACTCATCAAAAATTATGATTTTACCAAGAAAAGCAAGGAATATATTTTAAAACAGAGGGCAATATTTTTTAAAAATTTGAAAAAGATAGATTGGCTGGAACCCTATGAGTCATCAGCAAATTTTATTCTTTGTGAGATTAAAAATAATAGGATAACTGCGGGTGAGCTTAACAGATACTGTTTGGAAAAGGAAAGAATGCTTATCAGGGACTGCAGTAATTTCAGGGGTCTTGACGATTATTTTTTTAGAGTGGCAGTTAAGAAGCATGGTGAAAATAAAAGACTGGTACATTGCCTGACTAACATAGATAAAGATAAATTTTAAGTGCCCCGGGTTTTTATGGCTATCATTTATTACTGAAAACATTGGAATAATTTAAAACAGGAGAAAAAGACTATTGGATTTTTCATTATTTTTAAAATTTCCTGCTAATAGAATATTAATTGTGCTTGGAGCATATATTTTAGATTTTACTTTTGGTGATCCGCAGGTTAAATTTCATCCTGTTGTAGCAATAGGTGCGTATATTAATTTTTTGGAGAGAAAATTATTAAAGGATTATTATTCCAAAAGAAGAAAGAAGATTAATGGATTTATTATTTTTGCAGTAGTTTCTGTGTCTGTTTTTTGTACGGCCTTTTTTCTTATTTTTTTCTCTTTTAAGCTAAATTTAATTTTAGGAAATGTAGTTTCGGCAGTTTTATTGTATTTTTCGTTGTGCAATGGCAGCATGATGGCCCATGCTGGGAGAATATTTAATTATTTAAAAGATGAAGATATCAAAAGATCAAGGATAGAAGTTGGGAAAATAGTAAGCAGATCAACTAAAAGTTTGCAGCTTAAAGGGCTCATAAGGTCAACAGTGGAAAGCATTGCAGAGAATACTTCGGATGGCTTTATAGCGCCTTTATTTTATTTTTTGATTGGCGGAGTGCCTCTGGCTATATTATATAAGTCAGTAAATACCCTTGATTCAACGGTAGGGTATAAGAATGATAAATATATTGATTTTGGATTTTTTTCTGCAAAAGCTGATGATGTACTCAATTTTATCCCTGCAAGGCTAACAGCAGTGATTTCAGGTACTTTAAGTTTTGTGGTAGGAGGAAGCGTAAAAGAAACTTTTTCAATTATTAAAAAATTTTCTTCCGGACATGAAAGTCCAAATAGCGGCTATCCCGAGGCAGCTTTTGCCGGTGCTCTTGGACTTAGATTTGGAGGGGTAAATTATTACTTTGGCAGGAAAGTGTTTCGTGAATATATAGGTGAGAGTAGAAAAAATTTTGAAGCAGGCGATGTTAAAAGAGCACTGAAGCTTTCCATATCTTCATCAATTTTTTTCATGCTTATAATTGTCATAATTTATTTAGCAGTCTTCTTCCTAAATGGGCACATCTTGTAACTTTCTATAGTTAATATCAGGTCGATCTGATACTTATGGGAAGGAAATAAAATTTTATGTAGATTATATTTTTTGGAAATATTAATTTGAGCTATTGATTTTTGTAATAATTATGGTATCTTAAAAAAAGTTTGAAAATTTAATATTTATTTCTGTTAATCAAGGAAGTCCAGTGAAAATCTGGAACGGTCCCGCCACTGTGATTGGGTGTGTGCTCTTCAAAGTGCCACTGGCAAAAAGTTTTGCCGGGAAGGCGAGGAGTAAAGTCCCATAAGCCAGGAAACTTGTTAATAGGAATTGGTTTGCTGCTCTTCGGTTGAAAGAGAGTAATTTTTTGTTTTCTAAAAAGTAGAAATAAACAAAAAAACTCCCTGTAATTTTGAGCAGGGAGTTTTTTTATTTTAAGTTTAATTATGAATAGATTGTTAAATTTGTTTGTAAATACAGAAAGGATCAAAGATGGGTAAATTAAAGAAAGGCTATGTCCAAGTCTATACAGGAGACGGGAAAGGCAAAACAACTGCTGCCTTTGGGCTGGCATTAAGAGCTGCAGGAAATGATCTTAAGGTATTTATAGCACAGTTTATTAAGGGATTAAAGTATTGCGAAATAAAAGCTATAGAGAAACTAAATGGCAACATTACTGTGAAACAATATGGAAGGGGATGCTTTATTAAAGACAAACCTGCCAGAGAAGATGCAATTGCTGCAGCTGACGGGCTAAATGAAGTAACAAAAGTTGTATCTTCGGGTAAGTATGATCTGGTTATACTTGACGAGATTAGCATAGCTTTATATTTTAAACTCTTAACTCTGCAGGACGTACTTGGTTTGATTGAAATTAAACCAGATAATGTGGAGCTTGTGCTAACTGGAAGAAGAGCAGAAAAAGAAATAATTGACAGAGCTGATCTTGTAACGGAAATGCGTGAGATTAAACATTATTTTAACAAAGGAGTTTTGGCCAGAAAAGGAATAGAAAGATAAAATTACAGCTCTTTGGTTTAAAGAGAGCAGTTGACGGTTGCTGGATAACTTTAGAGGTAAATATGGGAAGGGGGAGCTAATGTAGAAAGTAGAAATTTTATATTTCCACTTAAAAAAGTGTGAAACCAGAACTTTTTAGCAAAAAATTTTCAATGGAGGAGGATGTTAATGTATAAAAAACTTAAACTTATTTTAGTAGCAGTACTGATGGTTGCAATTATTGCTGCAACTGGTACATTTTTGGGTTGCAAAAAACCTGAAGTAGTACCTGCTGGAGAAGCTACGCAGGATATAGAGGAAGTAGAAGATATCGCTGTAGAAGATGTTGAAGAAGAAGAGGCAGAGGAAGAGGAAGTTTTAACAATAGAGGTTACAGATGGCTTGGGAACTAAGATATCTCTTGAAAAGCCAGCAGAAAAAGTAATGGTCTTTGCACCAAGCGCTCTTGAAATTATAGATGCTCTCGGGGCAATGGATAAGGTAGTTGGCGTAGACAACTGGAGCGTTGAAAGCGGGGAACCACTGGCACAGGGTTTTGAAGGTTTTGGAGACTTTCAGGGTTTAAACATAGAAAAAATTGTTGAAGCAAATCCGGACATTATTATAGCTTTAGCAGGCGGGTCCGAAGAGGATTACCAGAGAGTTATGGAGTTTGGTGTTAAGGTGTATACAGTTGAAGCAGTAAGCTTTGAAAGAATTTATGAAGAAATTGTTAATATGAGTGCCATTATAGGTTTAAAAGACGAAGCTGCTGAACTAAAAAATAAATTTCAGCAACAGGTTGATGAAATTGATTCAAAAGTTAAAGATCTAAGCGAAGATGAAAAACCAAAAGTATTTTATGAAATATTTGATGACCCATTATGGAGTGCTGGCAAAGATACTTTTATAAATGACCTTATTGTAAAAGCAGGGGGAATAAACATAGTGGCAATTGATGATCTTGCCGGCTATGTTGAATACAGTGTAGAAAAATTAATTGAAAATAATCCTGACATAATGATTGCTGGTGACGGAGGGATGTATGTAGCAAAAACAGAAGATTTCATACTTGCTGATTCCAGATTCTCCAGCATTGATGCTGTTATTAATAAGAGGGTTTATATTCTTCCTGAAAACTCTGTTGTAAGGCCTAACCATAATACAATTAAGGGGCTTGAGATGTTTGCAAGGGCAATACATCCTGAGCTTTTCGGTGAATTTGAAATAATAGAATAGTTAATCCATTTTTAGTTCTATTGGACACTGCAGGACTTATAGCAGGATAATGTATAAGAGTGTATGGGGGGGAATTTAAAATTTATATAATTTCTCCCAATATAATTTTAAGTTTTTATGTTATATTATTTTTTAAAAGTTTTTTAAAAAATTTTACTTGAGGTAAAAATGTTGGGTAAAGTAGTTTTTTTAATTGGTGGTGCAAGGAGCGGCAAAAGTGAATACTCAGAAAAGCTGGCTTCTTTGTTATCAGATAGAGTGGCATACATTGCAACGTCAGAAGTAACTGACGTTGAAATGGAAAAAAGAATAGAAATTCATAAAAAAAGAAGGCCCAAGAACTGGAAGACCTATGAAATTTCTGAAAATGATATTGGAATTCAAGGATTTAAAAATATTTTTAATCAAATCACCAGACAAAAAATTGATGTTATTTTAATTGATTGTATTACAAATTTACTTTTTAGGATTATCTATAAATATCACCTTGAAAACATTGAAGTCATCCGCAACGAAGTAGAAAAAGCGATAGAGAAAGAAGTCACACTGTTTTTTGATGGTTTTTTGAAAATTATAAAGGAAAGCAGTTTAAATATAATTATTGTTTCTAACGAAGTTGGATCGGGAGTTGTGCCCTACTATCCGTTTGGAAGAATATTCAGGGATTTGATTGGTGCTGTAAATAAGAAAATAGCTGCTTGTTCCGACGAGGTTTATTTCTTTGTGGCAGGTCTTAAGCAAAAATTAAAGTAAGAAGAAAAAAAACAGCTGTAAACAAAAATAATATAAAAATATTAGCAAGATACTAATAAAATGATAAATTTTTTAAATGCTTTAGGATTTTTAACAATAATAAAAATTCCTGAAAAGTTTTTTTTAAAAAAAGAACAATTTTCAAAATCTCTAATTTATTTTCCCATAATAGGATTGCTGGTGGGCATAGCTATTTCGCTATTTTATGTTGCTGCCAGCTATATATTTCCTCTGACTTTAGCAGTTATTTTAACTGTTGGGTTTGAAATTATATTTACCGGAGGCCTTCACTATGATGGTCTTGCAGATATGTTTGACGGAGTATTCTCAGGTAAAACTGAAAAAAATAAAATTTTGGAGATTATGAAAAAAAGTGATGTCGGGGTTTTTGGCATACTTTCAATAATTTTTTCAATTGCTCTAAAAATTGGCTTTATTTATTATATTGCGCTGCTTAATTCAAAAAATTTAGTTACTTTCTTAGCAGTACTTATTTTTATGCCTGTTTTTGGAAGATTAAGCATGCTTTATCTATTTAGCAGATACAGCACCGCAAAAAAAGAAGGCAGCCTTGCTGTTCTTTTTGTTAGCGAAAATAATAAAAAAATTTTTATTATATCGGCTTTTTATACGATAGTACTATTTATGCTGGGAATGACTCTGGCAGGAGTTTTTTCAGGAGATAGTGCAGGTGGGACATTAGATTGGGTATACCTTAAGATTGG
>CAYMPQ010000029.1:0-6689 GCA_964392345.1 uncultured Actinomycetota bacterium | reverse complement strand
TGGCAGGCAAGTTCTTTACCAGAAGGATAGGCGGTGTTACTGGAGATATTCTCGGCGGTATTTGCATAATTGTTGAGATATTTTATTTGTTTATCAGCTACCTGTGTATAAAGTTTATTTGAAATAATCCAGCAATGCAGCTGTGTTAAACAATAAAGTTACTGGTGCTTAATTCTAAATTTTATTATGCTTTAAAAAATTTATAGTATTGTTATTTTGAGGGTTTATTCTCAGATATTTGATATATGAAAATTATTAATAGAACATTAAAATATACATTAATATTAATAATTATGCTGATTTTGCTGGTTATTTTTGCTTCTTCTGTTGGTTCTGCAAATTTAAGCATCAAAGAAACTACAATTATTATTGGAAGCCTTATACCGTCAGTTAGTTTTTTTGTTGATGCCGACAGTATTGATCCCCGAAGCTTTGCCATAATTTCGCAGATAAGACTTCCAAGAATCTTTGTGGCCATATTTGTAGGCATAGCTCTTGCAAGCGCAGGAGTAATTTTCCAGGGCATATTTAGAAATCCTATGGCAGATCCATACATAATAGGGGTTTCGGCCGGAGCTTCCTTCGGGGCTACGATTGGTCTTTTGTTTACAACTGGCATTAGGTTATTAAATATATCCTGCACCAGCATCTTTGCTTTTTTAGGCGCCATAGCGGTGACATTTCTGGTCTATAATATATCCCGTATAAGAAATAAAACTTCTGTGCTCACCCTGCTTCTTGCGGGTGTTGCCCTGAGTGCGCTTTTGAGTGCCCTTAATTCATTTATCCTAATATTTAGGGCGCATGATCTGGCAAAGGTAATATTCTGGTTAATGGGAGGATTAACTGCAGCTACCTGGCAGCAGTTTTTTGTAATTGCTCCGATTATTATTATCCTTTTAGTAATTTCTAGTTTTTACATGAGAGACTTGAATATAATTTCTTTAGGTGATGAAAGAGCTTCTCAGATAGGGGTTCAGACGGAGAGGACAAAAAAGATACTTTTAGTTCTTGCTTCGCTGATAGCTGCTGCTGCTGTTTCGGTAAGCGGCATTATAGGATTTGTTGGTTTAATTACCCCGCATATTTTAAGACTTATTGTTGGACCCGATCATAAAATATTATATCCCACGTCTGCTATTGCCGGAGGAATTGTTCTGCTGGCATCTGATACTCTTGCCAGAACTATTTTAACACCAAGAGAAATACCTGTGGGGATAATAACGTCTATTGTCGGTGTTCCATTTTTTCTGTATTTGCTTATAAGATCTAAAAGAAAAGTTTTTTAATTTTTTAGGAACAAATTTATAAATATGAACGATGTTAAAAATATGAACAGCAATAGTATTTTATCAATTGAAAATTTGAGCTTTTCTTATGATGAAGTAAAAGTATTAAATAATATTTGCTTTAATGTGGAAGAAGGAAACTTTATTTCTGTTTTAGGGCCAAACGGATCAGGCAAAACTACTTTAATTAACATAATCAGCAAGGTCTTAAAAGATTATCAAGGGAAAATAATAATTAAGGGCAGAGATGTTAAAGATTTGCCATCGCGGGAAGTTGCAAAATTGGTTGCAGTTGTTCCGCAGTATACTGACCCAGGCTTTAACTTTTCAGTTGGTGAGATAGTCACGATGGGCAGATATCCTTATCTGTCAAGATTTGAAGGAGAAAAAAAGGAAGACTTGGATGTAGTACGAAAAGTTATGGAAAAAACGAAAGTAGCAGAATTCTATGACAAAAAGTTCAATGAATTATCCGGGGGAGAAAAACAGAGGGTAGTAATAGCGCAGGCTCTTGTTCAGGACACTCCAATATTGCTTTTAGATGAGCCCACGGCTCACCTGGATATTAATTTTCAGATTGAACTCATGGATTTATTTTTTAAGCTGAATGCTATAGATGGTAAAACTATTGTAGGAGTTTTTCATGATATAAATTTAGCAATTCAGTACAGCAAAAAAGCTATGCTGCTGAAGGAAGGGAAAATTTTTAGCTTTGGGGATATAGCAGATACAATAAACAGGGAAAATATAAAAAGGGTATTCAATAGTGATGTTTATGTTGGTAAAAATCCGTTTACCGGGAAGCTTTATGTGAGCCCGTTATTTACTTCTTCCTATGATATAGATGAAATTTCCAAAAAAGAGAATAGGGAAGTTAAGGTCCATGTAATAGGCGGAGGCGGAGCTGCCTCACCTGTTTTAAATCTGCTTTATAGTTATGGCTACCCGGTATCCTGCGGGGTGGTTAATACACTGGATACAGATCTCAGTACTGCAGAAACGCTTGGTATTTCTTATGTAAGCGAAGCTCCTTTTTCGCCCATAAGCTTTTATTCACAAAATAAAAACCTGGAATTTATTAAATCAAGTGATGTTATTATTTTACCTGATGTTGAATTTGGCCACGGTAATTTTTCAAATCTTGTGTCTGTGAAAGAGGCACTGGACTTTGGGAAAAAAGTTATCGTTATAAATGCAAGAGATATTGAGAAAAGAGACCATACTGGTGGAAAAGCCAGTAAGTTATATGAGAAAATAATTGCAAAGGGTGCAGTTGTTGTTGAATCCATAGATCAAATAATTAAAACTGTAAAATAAAAATAATTCTTATATATTTTTAAAATTTTATGGGAACAAAAAAAATAAATAAAAAATCCATAATGATACAGGGAACTGGCTCCCATGTTGGGAAAAGTATCGCGACTGCTGCAATCTGCAGGATATTGAAGCAGGATGGGTACAGGGTATGTCCATTCAAGTCTCAGAATATGGCATTAAATTCATATGTCACTGCCAGCGGTGGTGAGATGGGGAGGGCTCAGGTGGTACAGGCAGAAGCATGCGGGCTGGAACCTGAAGTCTATATGAACCCGATACTGATAAAACCTACTGCTGATACACAGGCACAGATTATATTTATGGGGAAAGTTGTTAAAAATATGAGCGCAGCAGAATATAACGAAAAGAAGGTTTATTTTTTAAATAAAATTAAAGAAATACTGGATGATTTAAAAAAGAAATTTGATGTTATTGTCATAGAAGGGGCAGGAAGCCCTGCTGAAATAAATCTGCTTAAAAATGATATTGTAAATATGAGGACAGCTGAAATTGCCGGTTCCCCTGTAATATTGGTAGGAGATGTTGATAAGGGCGGTGTGTTTGCAAGCTTTTACGGAACGGTTAAATTACTGCCAGGAAATTATAGAAAATATATAAGGGGGCTTCTGGTCAATAAATTTAGGGGTGATATAAAACTTCTTGAGCCCGGGAATGACTATATTGCAAAAAAGTTAAGAATTCCAGTTATAGGGACCATTCCTTATTTTAGGGATATTTATATAGAAGAAGAAGATTCTGTTAACCTTGAGCGTGAAAAGGAAAAAAAATCAACTTTGGACTTTAGCCAGTCTGATAAAGAGGATAATCTAATCAGAATAGGAGTAATTTATCTGCCTCACATTTCTAATTTTACTGATTTTAATGCTCTTGAGCTGGAAAAGAACGTAAGTCTTGTATATATAAAAAAAAGAGAAGATCTAAAACTGCTAAGCCCTCATCTTATAATAATTCCTGGAAGCAAAAGCACCATTAGCGATCTTTTATATCTAAGAAAAACAGGCATTGAAGAAGAGGTAAAAAGACAATACAGGAAAGGTGCAGTTGTAATAGGAATCTGCGGGGGGTATCAGATTTTAGGGGAAAAAATAATAGACAGGTATAAAACTGAGTCAGCTGGAGCTAACAGCATAGATGGGATGGGACTTCTGGGAATATGTACAGAATTTTTGCAGGACAAAAATACCTGTCAGGTAAATTTTAAATTTAATCCTGAAGTTTTAAGTATGTGGCGCAGTCTTGGTTTGATTTGCCAGAGTGATGTGAAAGATAAATATGCACCTCGCTATGTGCCGGAGGATAATTGTAACCATGCAGATATGGACGCGTCTATTATGAAAGGGTATGAGATCCATATGGGCATATCTAAAATTGTAACTGGCAAGCAGAGTCACCTGCTTCCTCTTTTCAGGATAATGTCAATAGGAAGGAAGCCTGCAAGTGGTGATAATGGCGACAATGAAGGAGTTGTATACTTTGGGAAAAAAGACAATGGAATAGTTATTGGCACATATATCCATGGAATTTTTGACAACTTTATTTTTAGAAAAATACTGTTAGAATTAGTAAGGTCAAAGAATAATATAAAAATTTCAGGTAATTTTGGAGATATTAAAAATAGCTCTTTTAAAAAGACGGAAGTTTATTCGTATCAAAGTTTTAAAGAAGAGCAGTATGATAAGTTGGCGTCTGTCTTTAGGGAAAATATGGATATGGAGTTACTTTATAGGATTTTAGTGACAGGGTTGTAACAGGATGTTGCGTGCTGAGCAGAAATTTTAAAAAATAAATATTCCAATAAGAAATTGCACAACAATAATAATAAAAAAGGTCTTGTAATAATTTATACTGGTAATGGTAAAGGAAAAACTACCGCAGCTTTGGGGCTGGCTTTAAGAGCAGCTGGACACAATTTGAAGATTTTAATTTTGCAGTTCATAAAAGGAACACTAAAAACTGGTGAACTTAAAGCCATAGAAAAGCTAAAGCCATTTGTAGAAATAGAACAATTGGGAGAAGGTTTTATAAAATTTAAGGATGGAAAGCCAGTAGCTACAAAAGAGCAGAAGAATAATGTACTGAAGTCTTTTAGATATGCTTGCGGTAAAATAATGAGCGGCTTATATGATATAGTTGTGCTGGATGAGATAAATAACTTAATTGATTATAATTTACTTGACGCTAATGAAGTAGCCAATATTATTATAAATAAGCCGGAGAAACTTTCAATTATACTTACCGGCAGGAATGCTTCCAAAAAATTAATAGATATTGCTGACACAGTGACTGAAATGAAAGAAATAAAGCATGCTTTTAATGAAGGAAAGAGGGCAAGAAAGGGAATTGAATACTAAATTTTCCCAGTATCTAAAAAATTGTTTGTTTGGAAAAGTTATTTTTTAAAAATAACATACATAATCAAAAAATATTAATAATATAGATGAATGAAATTTAATTCAGTAAAAATAACAAGGAGCATAAAGAGGGATATATTTATGGAATGTAGAAAAGAAGAAAATTTAGTTGTTTGCAACTGTACCTACGAGCCTTGCTCCAGGAAAGGCTTGTGCTGTGAATGTACTGCCTATCACAGGCGGAATGGTGAACTGCCAGCATGTTATTTTGATGAGAAGGCGGAGAAGACTTATGATAGGTCTATTGAAAACTTTATTAAAATAAATAGCAGATAAGTAAAATACAATTTAGCGGCATAAGTTTATTGTTTTTGCTTAATGTAGCTTAGTCTGTACATATATACTATCATACATATTAAAGAAAATAGTTAAAAATAAAGGGGAAGCTTTAGAAGTTGTGACTTTGCCAGATAAAAAGGTTGAAAAAACCAAAATCATAATTAAAGAGTTGAGAGAACATATTCCGTTTACTGCTATAGGAGCCTTTACAGGAATTCTTATTATGGCTGTTTTCTATAATATTCCTTTTAATATTTCATATAATATTTTTTATATCCTACACCCGCTGCATGTATTGCTGAGTGCATTTACAACTACTGCAATGTACATTCTCTATGTCAATAACAAAAAAAGGCAGAAAATCTGGGTAATGATTTTGATTGGTTATTTTGGCTCAGTAGGAATAGCTACGCTAAGCGATTCAATAATTCCTTATTTAGGGGAAGTGCTGCTCAGCATGCCTAATAGAGGCATTCACATAGGCTTTATTGAAAAATGGTGGCTGGTAAACCCCTTAGCTTTTTTAGGTATTGCCATAGCTTATTTTAAACCTACCACAAAAATCCCACATGCCGGCCATGTGTTTTTGAGCACATGGGCGTCACTGTTCCATATTATTATGGCACTGGGCGGTGCTATAAATTGGGGTTTTACTGCTGTAATCTTTATATTTTTATTTATTGCAGTCTGGGTTCCATGTTGTACAAGTGATATTGTATTTCCTCTTTTATTTATTAGGGAAAGAAATTCCTGTAAGGGCCATGGCTACAATAGAAAGATCTAAATTTAAAACCGGGATAGGCACCTTGTATTATTTGTGGACAGATAGAAATAATGAGATAAATGCTGTGTATATTGGGAACAACAGATCAGCTTGCTTGCAGTATTTAAAAAAACTTAGAAACGAATATGGGGGCTCAGATAAGCTAATTTTTAATGATAAAAAATCAAATAAAATTGAAACTGCTGTTAACGATTACTTAGAAGGCAGAATCAGGAATATTGGTTTTAAATATATGTTTCTGGCGGGAACGGAATTTGAAAGAAAAGTATGGAATAAACTCGCCTCTATCCCCTACGGGGGAACTACTAGCTACAAAAAGTTAGCGGAGCTTATTGGCCACTCCGGTGCCTGCAGGGCAGTTGGCTCAGCTTTGAGAAAAAATCCATTAATGCTTGCAGTTCCCTGCCACAGGGTGATAAGGAGTGATGGCAGTATTGGCAAGTTTTCAGGAGGAGAAAAGGTAAAAAGGTTTTTATTAAACTTAGAAAACAGCTGCAAGCCTGAAGGAATTTTATAAAGTAAAAAATGCTTTTGATATTAATTTTAGATACATTGTATACTAATATAGCATGGGTTTATTTATTATCT
>CAYMPQ010000028.1:0-19644 GCA_964392345.1 uncultured Actinomycetota bacterium | reverse complement strand
AAAATCCAGTGGGCCGCAAGGCTCGTGTCGGTTCGACCCCGACCTTCGGCACCATTTCAAATAATGCTACAGAGAAAGTATATGAGCTAAATTATAAAGATCCAGATCTATTTCTTTTCTGTTATTAAAAATATATTCAAAATCAACAGCTTCTATTTTCATCCCTTTAACTGCAACCATGCAATCACTTTTACCATCCAGCAGCAAAGTAACAGCTTTTTCCCCAAATTTTGCTGATAGTATTCTGTCAAGCGCCGACGGGGAACCTCCCCTTTGTATATGTCCAAGAACTGAAACCCTGACTTCATGCCCGGCCAATAATTTTATGGATGCTGCCACATCACTTGCCTTTGCAGCGCCTTCTGCCACTATAATTAAAATATGCCTTTTGCCTTCCCTGTGATTTTTTATTTCGATGGCCATTTTAGCTATATCCGCTTTTACTTCAGGAATTAATATGTAATCAGCTCCACAGGCTACCCCTGAATTTACGGCAATTATTCCAGAGTTTCTGCCCATTACTTCCACAACAAATATCCTGTCATGGGAAGATGCGGTGTCCCTTATTTTTGACATAATATCAATTATTACATTAAGAGCTGTATCAAAACCAATGCTGTAATCAGTTCCAGCTATGTCATTATCAATAGTTGCCGGAATACCTATTACTTTAATTCCTTGTTTGTGTAAATCATGCGCACCTCTAAATGTGCCGTCCCCTCCTATGACTATAAGCCCGTCTATTTTATTTTTTTGCAAACTATCAATAGCTTTCCTTTGTCCTTCTCTTGTCCTAAACTCCTCCGATCTTGCAGAATAAAGAAAAGTCCCGCCTCTATCAATAATCCCACCAACCGAATTTAAATTCAGTTCCTTAAAGTTATTTTCAATCAATCCTTTGTAACCTTCATAGAATCCAACAACCCCCAGGCCGCTATATATAGAATACCTTACAATTGACCTTATTACAGCATTCATCCCGCAGGCATCTCCACCACTGGTAAGAAGACCGATTTTCTTTATTTTCTCCATATCATCCTCCTATTTTCTTCTTGACTTCAGCTCACCGTAGACACCATTTAACGTTATCTTCTTATTTACCATCAATACTAACAAATGATAGATCAGATCAGCTATTTCAGAAATAATTCTTTCTTTACCCTGATGTTTTGACGATAAAATTATTTCCATGCTTTCTTCCCCAACTTTTTTTAATATTTCATCCAAACCCTTCTTATGCAAAGAATATGTATAAGAATTTGGAGACTTGCTTTTAATTCTATCTTCAATCACAGAGTACAGTTCGTCTAAAATGTTTTTTTTCTGTTCACCCTGCTCAGTTAAACCTTTGCAGCTAAATTTTAAGCCATCCCAATTTATTTTTTCCAAATCCTTGGTTTTTACATCAAGGCTTCTAAAAAAACAGCTTCTGCTGCCAGTATGACATGCGTTTCCAACCTGCTCAACCTTAACGAGCAAAGTGTCTCCATCGCAATCATATTCTATTTCTTTTATTTTTTGTATATTTCCAGATGTTTCTCCCTTATTCCATAGTTTTTTTCTCTGCCTGCTCCAGAACCATGTAGTTTTGGTTTGAATGCTTTTCTTTAGTGAGTCTTCGCTCATATAAGCAAGCATTAGAACATCTTTTGTCCTGTGGTCCTGTATTATTGCCGGGATTAGCTTGACCCTGCTATTTTCTTTAATACTGCTGCAATCCTGACCGTTTATATTATTTTTACTATCCATTTTTTAAATTCTCACATTTATCCCTTCTGATTTTAAATACTCTTTCGCCTGCCTCACCGTATATTTGCCATAATGAAATATTGAAGCCACAAGGACCGCATCTGCATCCGCAAGTTTTATTACATCCCTTAGATGCTCTAAATTACCTGCCCCGCCTGAAGCAATAACCGGTATATTTACAGCAGATGTAACAGCACCTGTAAGCTCTATATCGTATCCATCTTTTGTCCCGTCTTTATCCATACTTGTAAGCAGTATCTCCCCTGCTCCCAATTTCTCTACTTCTTTTGACCAATCCACTACACTTATTCCAGTCGGAGTTCTGCCCCCATTTATGTAAACTTCCCAAAAATTATTTTTTTTAAGCTTGCCGTCAATAGCAACTACGATACACTGGCTGCCAAAAACCTTGGAAGATGTGTTAACAAGTGAAGGGTCCTTTACTGCAGAAGTATTTATTGAAATTTTATCTGCGCCTCTTCTTAATATTTCTCTCATATCTTCTATACTGTTTATCCCCCCGCCTATAGTATATGGTATAAATACTTTCTCAGCAGTTTTGCTTGCAATATCAATTACTGTCTTTCTTTTTTCATGCGATGCTGTAATATCTAAAAACACAACCTCATCGGCACCTTCCCTGTCATAGTAAGCAGCAAGCTCCACAGGATCGCCTGCATCCTTTAAATTAACAAAACTAACGCCCTTGACAACTCTTCCGTCTTTTACATCCAGACATGGAATTATCCTCTTTGTAATCATCTCCTGCTCCCAATCTCAATTGCTTTTTTTAAATCTATATTCCCTTCATACAAGGATTTTCCTAATATCACGCCTGAAATTCCTTCGTTTTCAAGCCTTTTAAAATTTATTATATCATCCAGGCTGGATATTCCGCCTGCAATTATTAAGTTTATATTTGAACTTTTTAAAATTTTCCTAATAAAGCTGAAATTTGCTCCCTCCAGCGTTCCATCTCTTGAAATATCTGTAATTATAATTTCTTTAACCTGTAACTTTTCTAATTCTCCCATAAGATCAATCACATTTAAAGCAGTTCTTTTTTGCCATCCATTTTTATAAATCAGCCCATCTTTTCCATAATCAAGACTTAAAATAATCCTGTCACCAAAATTTTCTATGCTTTCTTTCAAAAAATTCATATCCTCTATTGCTTTAGTTCCTAAAATTGCTCTGTCAATCCCGCTTTTTATTACTTCTTCCAAAGTATCTGTGTCTCTTATGCCTCCGCCATATTCTACTTTTATATCAATAACTTTCTTTATCTCTGCTGCTATATTAATATTTTTAATTTTCCCTGTTCTTGCTCCATCTAAATCTACTATATGCAGCCACTCCGCCCCTTCTTTTTTCCATTTTTCAGCTGCCTTAACTGGATTAGGGAAATAGCTTTTCTTTGTGTCAAATTTACCCTGTGTCAGCCTGACACAACTGCCTCCAATAATATCTATCGCTGGTATTACTTTCATTATTTCCTTCCCCTGACCATATCCCAGAAGTTGCCAAGCAGAACAAGTCCTTTGCTGCTGCTTTTTTCCGGATGAAATTGAACTCCGTATATATTTTCATGCTCAATGCTTGATACAATCTCTACACCATAATCTGTTACACTGCTTATGATATTCTTATTTTTGGGAACCACATGATACGAGTGAACAAAATAAAAATTTTCACCACTATCTATTCCTGAAAATATTCCACTCCTCCTATTCATAATATTTACCTGATTCCAACCCATGTGCGGAATTTTTACTCCTGCAGGAATTTTTTCAGAAATGCCTTCAAATATTCCAAGCCCTTCACTTTTGCCGTCTTCCATGCTGTGTTCAAACAAAAGCTGCATTCCCAGACAAATTCCTAAAAACAATTTCTTGCCAGCATTTTCTCTTACTGTCTGAAGTAAATTTAAATTTTTTAAATTTTTAACAGCATCCTTAAAAGCACCGACACCCGGAAGGACAATCCCGTCTGAGCTATCTATGACTTTAGGGTCACTAGTGACCATAACTTCAGCTCCAATTTTTTTAAAAGCGTTCTCCACGCTTTTTATATTCCCCATATTATAATTTACTACTGCTATATACATATTTTAACTCCTGGCCGCAGCTGTCCAAATTCTTTGGACAGAAGATATTGGATTAGTAAAAATTTAGATTAAACCTTTGGTTGAAGGTATAACACCTGATTTAGTTTTTCTGCTTGCGTCGCGAAGCGCCATTGCAAAAGCCTTAAATACAGCTTCTGCAATATGGTGCGAGTTAAGGCCAACATTTTTATTTATATGAAGATTTATAAAGCTATTGCTGACAAGTGATCTAAAAAAATCCTCTACTGCAATGGCCTCCATGCCGTCAAGCACCTCATATTCTATGTCTACATTGTACCTCAGGTATGCCCTCCCGCCTATGTCTAAAGATACCGTAACTTCTGTTTCATCCATAGGCAGTATCATAAAGCCAAATCTTTTAATACCCTCTTTGTCAGCAAGGCTCTCGCCAATTGCCTTGCCAAGGCAAATTCCAATATCTTCCACTAAATGGTGGCATCCTGTATCAACATCTCCATCTGCAGTAAGCTTTAAGTCAAAATTGCCATGCTTTGTAAAACTTTCAAGCATATGGTTAAAAAAAGGTACCGGAGTTTTTATATCAGCAATCCCGCTTCCATCCAGATTAAGCTCCAATTTAATATCAGTTTCTTTGGTTTTTCTGATTACTTTTGCTTTTCTTTCCATTTTTAATATTTTCTCTCCTAATAATTTTTTTGCTTTACGATTGATTTCCGCTTCCTCAATTTACACTGCTTTTTTTATTTTATTACTTTTCTTATCTTATTAACAAAATCATCTACAAGCTCATGCTTTGTCCTATAGCTTACAATATTTGCTATAAGCCTCGTGGTGGATACCATGATACTTTCCATCTCTACTAAATTATTTTCTTTAAGTGTTTCCCCTGTAGCTGTTATATCCAGTATTTCCTCAGCAATCCCTAAAATAGGCGCAAGTTCCACCGAACCATGCAGCTTAATTATTTCCACCTGCATCCCTTTTTTGTCAAAATATTTTCTGGCAATATTTGGATATTTTGTTGCTACTCTTACCGACCCAAAATGATCGTAGTAATTTTTTACTTTCTCAACACAATCCTTTAAGGTTGCAAGCATTAATCTACATTCTCCTGTTTTTAAATCCAAAAGTTCAAATATGTTTCTTTCTTCCTCTGCAAGCACATCTTTTCCTGCCAGTCCTATATCACATGCTCCATGTTCCACATATACGGGAACATCCATGGGGCGGGCAATGACAAATCTCATCCTGCCATCTTTAGTATAAGTAAACAGCTTCCTATCATCTTTTAGCAAGCCGCTTACATCATACCCGGCTTTTTTGATTACTTCCACGCTGCTGCTGAATAAATATCCCTTTGGTATTGCTATGCTAAGTTTTTTATTCATTTTTTATCTCTTTTAAAAAATTGTCTAACTTTTTTGTCTGCTTTTTATTTTTAATTAAATCTGTTACAGTAACATTTTTAAAATCTGAATTCAGCACAATAATGCTGCTGCATTTCTTTTCCACCGCCAAATTTTCTAAATTCACTCCACCGTCATATATTATCTCAACAACAAACCCGCTCTTGCGCAGAATATCTGAGAAATTAATTAATTTATAACAATCATCAGTTGTGCTGAAAAGCAATATTTTTGGTTTATTTATAGACAGCTTTAACTTAGAATCTTCCATAGATTTATGCAGCAAATCTACATCAAGGGCAAAGCCTGTTGCGGGCACATCCAACCCGAATTTTCCAATTAACCCGTCGTACCTTCCGCCACTGCCTGCAATATCAGTTGTTTTAGAAGAATAAACTTCAAACAAAAGCCCGCTGTAATATTCAAATTCCCGTATTATGCTTAAATCTATTATTAAATATTTACTATAGCCAAGACTTTCCAGACCATTGTATACTCTTTTTAGATAGTTAAAACCGTCATGCACTTCTTTTTCCTTTATGCCTGAGATCATATGCTCTGTTTTTGCAATATCTTTCTCAGGATTAATTAATTTAAGAAAAATTTTTGCCTTTGTATTGTCTATCTGGTCCAACAATTTTTCTATAGCCACAAAGTTTTTTAAAACAAGATTTTTCTTTACATATTCGGTATCCTGAAAATCCAGGCCAAGCCACCTGCATAAACCATTTATTAATTTGATATGACCTAATCCAATTTTATAGCCGCCCACACCCAGCTTCTTTAAAATTCTCACTAAAATTACAAGAACTTCAATATCTGACTTAAAGCCCGGAGAACCAATAAGTTCCAGCCCAGCCTGGTTGTATTCCCTTTTTATTCCTTTCTGCATGCCAGCCTGCCTGAATGAATTCGCAAAATAATAAAATCTTACAGGAAGCTGGTCTTTTTTTATTCTCATTCCAGTAAGTCTTGCAATTGGAATTGTCATATCAGTTCTGAGAGATACCAGGTCTCCGCTAATATCAAAAAAACTTACAAGCTTATCCTTCCAATTCCTGCCAGCACCGGCTGATATATTTTTTGTAAATTCCACCACTGGCGTCTTTACTTCCCCGTAGCCCCACAGCTTAAATTCTCCTCTAATTACTTCCCTTATGTTATTTCTCTCATCAGATTCAAGCGGGAATATATCCCTGAAGCCAAACGGCAGCTTTACAACAAGATTGTCACTTTTATTTTCAAACATATTTTCCCTTTATTTTATAAATATACCGGTGCACTTAAAAACTTTATTTTACAAGTATTATAAACATTACAGATTATTATTCTACTTTTATTTTATCAAGCCTTTCTTCTTCACTAATTATCCTGCCGCTTTCATCCACATTAACACACGCGCCATCAACAAATATTGTCTTTATTTTTCCGCATGCTGCCTTCACTCCCTGCAGATGCGGTGCATCAAGTACTCCTAATTTTATTGCTTTTGCAATTATTTCAGGAGATATTAGCGGATCATCGTGTCTATTGCCAACATCTAACTGTCTTATTTTTTCTAAAATTAATTTAGCATCTTTAATTAATCTTTCTTTTCGCAGCTTAATTCTTCCATCAAGCTTCATATCGGGAAATCCTTCAAGGCAATTTTTTATGACTTTTCTCACAATTTTACAACTTTCCACAATATCTTCTGGTTTTGCAGCATGATCCGCTTCACAGTATGCTACAACATGCACAATATCAGGCTCAAGCTGCATCTGGAGCAAAGTTGAAGAAGCAAGCTGGCCCTTGCCCTCATCATAATCAGCTGGAAAGCTGTAAAGCCCGGCTCTTGTCTGCCGAAGCGTAGTAAAATTTTCATCGTGCAGAACTTCAATCAGTTCAACTTTGGCTAACATTTTTGCCAGATCCATTACCGGTGATGTCTCAGACGGAGTGTTAAACATGTACTGTGAAACATAAAATTTTACTCCCATCTTCTTTGCGTTATATGCAGCAAGATATGCAGCTGCTACAGCCACGGAATCAGGTGAATATCTCAAGCTCCAATGATGGGATTCGTTTACTTCTACCGCAGTATTTCTTTCTGCATGCCATTTCATAACAGACTGGTTTTCTTTTATAGCTTCTCTTAGCTTTCGCTTGCTCCTGTTATCAAGTTCGTTGTACCAGCAAAGCGGCACTGCACACCACGCATTATTTATATTGTCCAGAAGTATGTCGGCTAATTTGATTATATCATTTGTTCCGCTATAGCACCTGAGCAGAGGATAGTTCCCTCTTCTTGTTGCTTCAAACAAGCTCTTAAAATCTTTCTCGCTTCTTAACGGTACGCCTCCTGCACCATCCTGGCTCCTATCCATTTTTTCAGGGTTAAAGAAAAATTCCTGGGTATTCTGGTCAGGACCAATAGAGACTACATCAACTACTTTGCTTGTGGCAATCCTGGCTATTCCGTCTAATGTTTCTTCCAGTGTTGGCCTGCCAAAATGATGCCTTAGAATTGGAAAAGGCTTATTGTAATTAATTCTTCCTATAAGGTTCTGGGGAGGTATTTTCGTAGAAGCTTTTGTTTTTTTTAATTTTAAATAATTTTCTACTTCACCACGGCTTTCATCACCGGTAAAAATTTTACTAAATATATTTAACTTTTTTGCAACTTCAGCAACAGGCTTTGTTGTTCCAAGAATAAATTCTATTTCATTATCTTTTTTTAAAACTATCTTATTTTTTAATTCTTTGAATACAGGAAAGCTGCTGTCAGGAGACAACCTGTAGCTTATTGCTACTACATCAGGCTTGTAGCTGTCAATCTCTTTTTTAAGACTGCCAATTTTTACTGCCGTACCTAAAAATTTAGTTGTATAGCCAGCACTTGCTGCTAAATTTAAAAAGTTTAATATTCCTGCAACATGTATACAGCTCCCTATACAAGCACCCAATATCTTTTTCATAAGTACATACCCTACATCTTTCCCCTGATAAGAATATCTTTAATCTGTTTTATGTTTAAACCTTCAAGGCCCAGCCTTGAAAGATTTCTTCCTGTTTTTCTGAAATCTTTTTTAAATATTGAATCAGCAATATGTATAAGTGAATCAATAACAGGTGTTTCTACGCTCAAAAGTCTTGCGAACTCTGAAATAGGGACGAGACTCATAGGAACATCTTCTGTTATATACCTGACATTTGTAGTTCTTGGAGCCATTATACCGACATAGCCGGGATTACTGTGGATGGCATCAAATAAATTATCTTCTACTACGTTGTAAGCCATTGACAGCCATTCAATTGCAGAATAGACACTGCCGCAATTTAATTTGTGCGCTACTTTCAGTCTTTCATTATCTACTGCCTCTAAAACCCTTGTCACTGATTGTGTTACACCTTCTATATAAAATTGAAAGTTGCCAAGAGTGGATTCTATTCTGCTGGCATTTAATATCGTAATAGAAGGATGAAAAACCGCGCCCATGTTGTTAAAACTTGTCTCTACAACATTTGTAGCTGAAATAAACTCAGGAAACGCTTTATTTATCATCTCCAGTACCCTGCCGGTTTTATTTGACGGTATTGCAGCAACCGGGATAGCGTTTTTTATCCTAAATATTTTTGCTGAAGCAGGTCCCATCCCCCTGCTGGCATAAATGAAAGTTTGTGCTTCGGCCACTATCACATTTTTTTTGTTACCGAAGTCCCTTAGCACTTTTAAAAACTCTAAAGCGCCGCATGTCCTTCCAGGGTTAAGCACAACCACCTGTCCATCTTCAAGGTAAGGTGCACATGCCTCTGCTATGTAGGAATGCCCGTTAGCAGGCACCACAACCATAATAACATCTGCGTCTTTTATTACTTCCCCGGCTTTGTTTGATACCACATTTAATTTTCCAAATCCAGTCACTTCACCTTCCAGTTCAATCCCCTTCATTTTAATAATAGGTTTTATCCTGGAGAGAGTTCTGTTATATAAATTTACATCAAATCCCTTTATTGATAAATGAGCAGCAATAGCTTTTCCGCCATGTCCTGCCCCCATAACTGCAAACTTTAATTTACGCAAAATAACCTCCTCCGGTTATATTTTTTATAATATTCTACTCTATATTAAGCCTGGAATGGAAATTTTCCTGAAGCTGGTTTAAAAAAGCCTGGCTTAAATTTACCTTGTAGCCAGACGGCAGTTTATATTTTTTCTCGACAAGACCGTCGCTGCCATTTATTATTTTAAGCTCTACACTAACCTTGCCAGGATTTTGCTTAATTATTTCGCTAAATTTATTTATAAACTCTTTATCTAAATAACTTTTTTTCACAGAAAAAACAACTTTGTCCCTGTCCTTAAATTTTTCTGCACTACTGCCGCCCATTTCCCTGTCAGGTTTTAACTCCCCGGCATTACTATTTACAAGTTCCTTTTTTTCTTTTTTAACTTTCGCAAGATCCTCAATCTCAGCAGCAATAAACTTAACCTGGTCCTCTTTTTTGTCCAGTCTTCCCTTTACTTTGATTATACTGTCTTCCCTGATATTTTCCTTATATTTTTCTACAACTGTTGGAAATACAATCACCTCTACAGAATCGCTCGTATCCTCCAAATTTACAAAGTACATAAGCTTCCCATTTTTTGTAAAAATTGACTTTACTTTATTGACAACCCCTCCTATGCTTTGAGTTGACCTATCCTTTCCTTCTGAAAGCTCAGCAATAGGAGTTAGGCTGGAAAATATATCCTGATACTCAAGCAGCGGGTGTCCGGAAATATAAAATCCGAGCATTTCTTTTTCAAAATTTAGCAGCTCTTTTTGTGGAAACTCACCATAATCCTCATCATAAATTAAAGCCTTGCTAATATGAAACTTGTCCTCAGAACTCCCGCTGACATCAAACAGGGAAAACTGCCCAATGTCTCTGTCTTTTTTTATTTTTATAATTTCCTCTATAATCTTTTCATAATTTTCAAGCAGATATTTTCTGCTCTGCCCCATAGAATCAAAAGTTCCGCTTTTTATTAAGCTCTCAATTGTTTTTTTATTCAGCACGCTGTTGCTGATTCTTTCACAAAAATTTATAAAACTTTCAAATTTTCCGCCTCTTTTTCTCTCTTCCACTATTTCATTTATGACATTAGATCCAATATTTTTGATTGCTGAAAGACCAAACCTTACAGAATCTCCAATTACCGTAAAGTCACTGTAACATTCGTTTATATCCGGAGGAAGCAAATCTATTCCAAGCCTTCTTGTCTCATTAACATACTGCGCTACTTTTTCCTGACTTCCCATTCTAATGCTAAGCAGGGCAGCCATAAATTCCACCGGATAATTGGCTTTAAGGTAGGCAGTCTGATAAGATATCATGGCATAAGCCGTGCTGTGAGACTTGTTAAATCCATACTCGGCAAAATGATTTACAAGCTCAAATATTCTTTCAGCAATGGCGCCATCTACACCATTATTTTTTGCTCCCTCAATAAATTTGCTTCTCTGCTTTTCAAGCAGTTTTCTTTTTTTCTTACTTATGGCACTCCTGAGTATATCAGCCTCGGACATGCTAAATCCTGCAAGTTCTGAGGCTATCATCATAACCTGTTCCTGATACAGGATAATGCCGTGTGTACTTTCTAAGATTGGCTTGAGGCGCGGGTCAACATATTCAGTTTTTTTCTTTTTGTTCTTTGACTCTACAAAATCATTTACCATTCCACTTTGCAGCGGCCCCGGCCTGTATAATGCAAGAAGTGCCACGAGGTCTTCAAATTCAGTTGGCTTTAAATTTAAAACAAGCTCCCTCATGCCTGTACTTTCAAGCTGAAATACGCCCAGACACTCTCCTTGTCTTAACATATCAAAGGTTTTTTTATCTTTCAGACTGGCATTGTCAATATCTAAATCAACATTTTTAGCTTTCTTAATTAAAAATAATGTTTTATCTATCAGAGAAAGTGTCCGTAGCCCAAGAAAGTCCATTTTTAGCAGTCCTATTTTCTGGATATCTTCCATTTTATACTGGGTTACTATTTCACCAGCTCCTTTTTTTTGGATAGGAGTATAGTTATATAAATCCTCCGAAGATATGACAACACCTGCTGCATGTATTGAATCTTGCCTTGCAATGCCTTCAAGTGAAATGGCCGTATTTATTACTTCCCTGATCTTTTCATCATTTTCATACATTTCCTGCAGCTCTGGAACTATTTTCAGAGATTTGTCTATAGTTATATTTAAATCCATAGGCACCATTTTAGCTATTTTGTCAACTTCTGAATATTGCACTTCAAGCACTCTCCCGGCATCTCTTATTGCCTGTCTTGCAGCCATCGTGCCAAATGTGATAAGCTGGGCTACTCTTCTTTCTCCATATTTTTTTGTGACATATTTTATAACTTTATCTCTTTTCTCATAACAGAAATCAATATCAATATCAGGCATGCTTTTTCGTTCTTCATTCAAAAACCTTTCAAACAACAACCCATATTTTAATGGCTCTATGTCGGTAATATCTAAAAGATAAGACACTATGCTTCCTGCTGCCGAACCTCTTCCCGGCCCTACTCTTATGTTGTTTTTTTTGGCAAAACTAACAAAATCCCAAACTATGAGAAAATATTCTGAAAACCCCATTTTCTTTATAACATCAAGTTCCCTTGCAAGCCTGTTTTTCACCTCATCTGTGGCCTCTTTATACTTCTTTCTAATTCCTTCACTGCATAATTTTTCTAAATATTTATCAGGAGTAGTCGAATCTGGAATACTAAACGGAGGTATTAAATTTAGGTCAAATTTTAAATTTACATTGCATCTTTCTGCAATCTCAAGACTATTTTCTAAAGCACCGGGAAAATCTGAAAAAATCTGCTTCATTTGCTCGTAACTTTTAAGGTAGTATTCCTGCGTAGAGAACTTAAGTCTTTTGGTATCATTTATGGTTGAGCCAGTTTGGATACAAAGAAGCACATCATGCGCTTTGCTGTCTTCCTTGTTTAAATAATGAACATCATTGGTAGCAACAATTGGGATTGCACATTTCTTTGATAGCTCCAGCAAGATCTTGTTTATATGTTTTTGATCGGGTATGCCAGAATCCTGCAGTTCAATGTAAAAGTTATCTTTTCCAAAAATCTCTACAAATTCCTCTAATGCTTTTTCAGCCTTATCAATTCTACCGTTTCGGATGTATGTAGATGTCTCTGATGTATAGCAGCCGCTCAGCCCTATTATTCCTTCGCTATATTCCCTGAGAAGCTCCTTGTCTATTCTTGGCTTATAATAAAATCCTTCTATAAATCCAAGACTTACAAGTTTCATTAAGTTTCTATAGCCATCATTGTTTCTGGCAAGCAGTGTCAGATGGTAAGACATGCCTTCCCTATTATCCCTATGCGCCTGTTTTTTCCATCTGCTCTCAGGAGCAAGATAAGCCTCGCATCCAATGATTGGTTTAATTTTAGATTTCTTTGCTCTTTGATAAAACTCAACAGCGCCGTACATTACCCCGTGGTCGGTTATGGCAACAGCCGGCATATTGTATTCACAGACCTTGTCAATAAGTTCGTTTATTCTTGTTGCGCCATCCAGGAGAGAATATTCACTATGAACATGTAGGTGTACGAAATTATTTTTTCCCATCATCAGAAAATAATCCTGTACATTTCTTCAATAGAAGTTATGCCTTCGGCAACTTTTTCAGCAGCACTTTCAAGCAGAGTTTTCATACCTTCCTCTTTTGCGACATTTTCAATCTCGCTGGTGCCTTTAATCTTCAGTATCATATCCTTGATTTTCGGAGAAATAACCATTATAGAAAAAATACCAACCCTGCCGGAGTAACCTGTATTATTACACCTGGAGCATCCAACTTTTGTATATATCTTCTTGCCTTCAAGTATAGGCTTTATGCTGTCATCAATAGGTATGTCTGAAACGTCAATTTCTTTTTTGCAGAAAGTGCAAAGTTTTCTTATAAGCCTTTGTGCAACTATACACTTGACTGCAGATGAAATCATGTATGACTCGGCACCCATTTCTAAAAGTCGAGCCAGTGTAGACGGGGCATCATTTGTGTGAAGCGTAGTTAAAACCAGATGTCCCGTAATAGCTGCTTCCATAGCCATTTTAACAGTTTCCAAATCTCTCATTTCTCCAACCATTATTATGTCAGGATCACTTCGCATCATTGCTCTGAGCCCGCGTGCAAAGTCCATCCCTATTTTATGGTGAACTTGTATTTGCATAATCTGGGGAAATCTGTATTCAACAGGATCCTCTATGGTATATATCTTCTTTTCGGGATTGGCTATTTTACTTAAGCTAGCATACAGAGTAGTAGTTTTACCGCTACCTGTGGGCCCTGTTATAATTACCGCCCCGTAGGGTATGCTTATTAGTTTTAGATAAATTTTAGCCTCTTCTTTTGACACACCTAATTTTTCAATGTCAAACATGCTTGCATCTCGATTTAGGATTCTTATGGTAATATTTTCACCAAACGCTGTAGGTATTGAAGCAAATCTTAAATCAACCATCCTGTTCTGGAAATTAAATGTACTCCTCCCGTCCTGAGGAAGCCTGCTCTCAGTTATATCCATTCCGCCCATTATTTTATATCTTGAAATTAGCAGTCTCTGGACAGTTTTAGGCACATCTTTTATTTTCTGAAGTACACCATCTATTCTAAACCTTATGCTGCAATTTTTTTCTTGAGGTTCAACATGGATATCACTTGCTCCGAGTGAAATAGCTTTTAGTATTATTTGATTTGCCAATTTTACAAGCGGATTTTTTTCAACCACATCTTCCCTAAATCTCTCAGCTACGGTAAGATCCTGATCTTTTGTAATTTCTTCAATTTCCTTAAGGCTGTAATCATCAGACATATACATCCTTATTGCATTTTCTATGCCATTTTGAGTAGATACAAAAGGTTTAACATTGTAGCCTGTAATAAGCCTTATCTCATCAATAGCACTGATATCAAGAGGATTCCTCATTGCCACATGCAGCGTGTTATCGCTCATGTTAAATGGAAATACATACCTCTTTGAGGCAAATTCCCTTGAAACTAAATTAGAAGCTGCAGGGTCAACTTTTTCCTGTTCACTGGCTAAATCTATAAATTCAAAGCCTTTCTGGTATGAAAGAAGTTCCACAAATGCATCTTCGGAAACAAACCCTTTTTCAATTAGCACTTCCCCTAATTTTTTCCCGGTTTGTCTTTGTATGTTCAGAGCTTCCGACAGCTGTTCTTTGGTGATGAGGTCTTTATCTAAAAGTATTTGCCCTATTTTTTGTCCACTATATCTTGTTCCAATCATTTATAATCTCACCTGCATTTTTAAAATATACAAACTGCTAAAACTGTGGCCCTTTCCATTTGAGATAAACTGTACTAAATTTTATTTACTTAATAATTATAATATATCCTGAGTAAAATACCATATACATTAAAAATATAGTCATGAAATAAATTCGCAGAAACTATCCTACTGACAGGCAGCCGCATTTATTTTATACAAATTTTATTGTTTATTACTCCTGCAGTATACCCTGCCCCAAATCCATTATCAATGTTTACAACCACAATGCCTGGACTGCATGTATTCAGCATGGTTAAAAGCGGCGAAACACCGCTAAAATTTGCGCCATACCCGACACTGGTAGGAACCCCTATTATCGGACAGCTAACCAGGGAGCTTACTACCCCCGGAAGAGCTCCTTCCATTCCTGCCGCTACTATTATTACATTTGATTTTTCCAGATCTTCTCTGTATCTTAAAAGCCTGTGTATGCCAGCAATTCCAACATCATAAATCCTTTTTACCTTATTTCCCATAAGATAGCACACTACAGCTGCTTCCTCTGCCACTGGAATATCAGAAGTTCCGGCGCATATTACAGTTATCCCTTCCTTCAGCTTATCCTCCGAGATATCAAGAGGAGTAAAAATTAAATTTGCCTCAGGACTGAACTCTATGTTTTTTATCTCTTTTTTTAACTGCCTGTAAGTTTCGGCAGTAGTTCTGGTAACTAGTAGCAAAGACGAATACTTTAATATCTTTTTCGATATTTTAATTATCTGCTCGGTAGTTTTGCCTTTCCCGTATATCACCTCTGGAAAATTTTTCCTGAGCTGGCGGTGATGATCAACTTTTGCAAAACCAATATCTTCAAAATAAATTTCCTTAATTTTGGATACAAAACTTTCTTTATCTATTTTCTTTTTCGTGTATTGATCAAGCAAGCCCTCAATTATCTTATGTATGCTGCTTTTTTCTTTATCCATTTATAATCAACCATAAACTTGAATTTTATTTCCAAATGCCCTAAAAATGGAATAATTTGCCAGAAAGATCCACAACCAAAACTGCAGTCTCAATAGACACAACGCTTATAAGCTTTATAAGTATGTTCATAGACGGCCCAACGGTGTCCTTTAAAGGGTCTCCTACTGTATCGCCTATAACAGATGCCGCATGTTCAGGCGTACCGCTTAAACCTTCATGCTCTATCCTTTTTTTTGCATTATCCATTGCACCACCTGCATTTGCCATATATATGGCCTGAGCAAAGCCTGACAGGAGTGTCCCTATTATTAACGCAATAACTCCCCCGGGTCCAAGTAAAATTCCTATAGCTGTCGGTATAACAAATATTGCTATTCCCGGAATTATTATGCCCCTCTGGGCTGCTCTGGTAACTATGGTGATAAATGCCTTGGGATCACCCTTTGATTTACCTGCCAATATATCCTTTATTTGTTTCCTTGCTTCAATTACTACCTTGTTTGCTCCTTCGCCAACTGCCCTCATAAGAAGCGATGCAAACATAAAAGGCAGGATAACCCCGACAAACAAGCCTGCAAGTATCTTGGGATCCCTCATAAAATCCAAAACTACATTTACATTTAACAGTTCTATTTTTGAGAAATAAGCCTGACCCAGTGCTAATGCCGTAATAGCTGCGCTTCCGATAAGAAGCCCTTTGCCAATAGCAGCTGTCGTATTACCAACTGAATCTAGCTTATCTGTAATTTTTCTAACCCTTGGGGGAAGCTCTGCCATTTCAGCTATCCCGCCTGCATTATCTGCAATCGGGCCATAAACATCTATTGCAATAGCAAAAGGAGAGGTTGAAAGCATGGCTACTGCTGAAATTGCAACCCCGTACAGCCCCATTTTAAAATCAGATACGCCATTTGATACATAGAAGCTAAAAATCATTACACCAATTACGGTTATGGCAGGAAGTATGGTGCTTTCCATCCCATAAGCAATCCCATTTACAATCAAAGCACCGGGCCCGCTTTTTGCACTAATTCTTATATTTCTTGTAGGCCTGTATTTAGAATCAGTATATATCAGAGTAAACAAGCCTATTAAGAACCCTGCAATAAGCCCCCCTGCCGCTGAGAAAAATAAAAAATTATGGCCATCACCAAGCACGAACCTGATTATAAAGAAAGCTAAAGCCATAACCACCACTACAGTAATCAGCAAACCCGACAAAGTAGTTGACGTAAGCAGGCTGACTGTTGCTTCTTCTTTATACTTTTTCACAATAAATCTAATAACAAACATGGCAATAATAGAAGCTATCGCCCCTGATGTAGCTATCAGCATTGGCAAAAGTATGCTCTTTACAATAAGTGGAGAGTTCATAAATGCCAGATATCCTAAAAATTCTGCTGCAATTATTGAGCCAACCCAGGATTCCAAACCATCAGCTTTCATACCTCCTACATCGCCAACATTATCGCCAACATTATCAGCAATAGTGGCTGGATTACGATAATCATCTTCCTTCAATCCTGATTCTACTTTTCCAACAAAATCTGCGCCCATATCTGCAGCTTTTGTAAAAATCCCTCCGCCTGTCCTCATAAAAAAAGCAGCAAAACTTGCTCCAATTGTAAATGTAACCAATATATTTACAACATAGCCTAAGGTTTCTGCCTGGCTTGTCATACCTCTTCCGTACCACCAGTACAAAGCATTAAACCAAAAGCATGTGTCAAAGAGTGCTACGGTCGCTAAAAGCAATCCGGATGCAGAAGCCGCTGTAAAAGCAACATTCATAGCCTCTCCGATACCCTCTTCCATTGCAGCATTGGTCACCCTTGAATTAGTAGTAGTTGATATCCACATTCCTAAATAACCAATTAGCAGACTAAATCCCATGCCAGTAGCAAAAGCCGGTATTGATGCAAACTCAAGATATCCAAATCTTACCATCACACCAAGAAGAGCTATCAAAACTGCAAAGAAAATAAACATTATCTTGGCCTGCTGGTTTAGATAAGCCCTGCTTCCAACAAATATAGCATCAGATATCTCCACCATCTTTTTATTTCCCCTATTTTTTTTGCTCACTATGCGGACAAATACTATAGCTAAAATTAAAGAAATAAATGAGCCTATAAATGGAACTATTCTCAGTAACATTAAAGTAGACACAAAACCCCCTTGCCTTAGTAAATATTGAAGAACAAACTTTGAGTAATTTTATTAAAAGTGCTAGCAATAGTCAATCTAAAAACATTTATTTCTCAGATTAATTATGCATCTGGGAACAAGCTCATTTCCTTGTATTTATAATCTAAAACTTTAATAAATGTATTGACTAATTTTGGGTCAAATTGCTTTCCAGAATATCTTTCCAATTCTTCTATGGCTTCCCCTTTACTAACAGCCTCTTTATATACCCTGCCATTTACCATTGCATCATAGGCGCTAACTATGGTAATAATTCTGGAAATTTTTGGAATTTCATTGCCCTTGAGCCCGCGAGGATAACCTGTTCCATCCCACCATTCATGATGGCTTAAAATAGCTTCCGCGACAGGTGCCAGCTTGCTGGACAATTTAGTAATATTGTAGCCAACCTCAGGATGCTTCTTTATAATTTTCCACTCTTTTTTTGTTAATTTTCTTTTTTTTGTAAGAATGCTGTCCCGTATCACTATCTCTCCTATATCATGAATATTTATAAGAAGTGACAACTTGTTCAATTCACTGCCAGACAGCTTTGCTGCCTTTCCTAATTTTAATGCGGTAGAAGTTAAATATTCAATATGATCCTTCGTTTCACGATTTTTCTCCAAAAGCAATTTTTCAAGTGAGGCTATAATGGAGCTTGAGATATTTTTGCTCTTAAGCAATTTCCTTTTCTGCATCCTGACCTCAGCTTCTTTTATTACATCACAAACTTTCTGAGTAGATTTATTTTTAACTGAAAATCCAAGCGATATACTTAAAGGTATTTTTTGTGGGCTAATTTTTTTACAAGTTTTTTCTATTCTACCTATTATTTCCACAACATCGCTGTGCCTGGTTTTTGGGAGCACGACCATAAACTCATCCCCTCCCCATCTGGCTATAATATCTTCATCCCTGCATGAATATTTCAGTACATTTGCTGCACCAATAATTAATTCATCGCCTTCTTTGTATCCAAATGCATCATTTACTAATTTTAAGCTGTCTACATCCCCTATAACAATACTCAGCGGCAATTGCCTGCTTGTATCTAGCCTCTTTAGCTCTTCTTCAAAATAAGCTCTGTTGTACAGGCCGGTTAGCTTATCATGAAAGGACAGGTATTCTATTGCTAACTCAGCCCTCTTTCTTTCAGTGATATCTACAATTATCCCAACCGCTCCAACAGTATTTCCCTTGCCGTCAAAAATACAGCTCATGTTTATAGCAACAGATAGCTCTGCCCCATCTCGTTTTTGTGCCTTATATTCAACAATGCCTAATTTTTTTCCGCTCAGCACCTTGCCAAGATTGTCTTTTGCTCTGTCTGTTTCTTCTGGAGCTAACAGCTTAAAAATATTTAGCCTGCTGCAAAAATCTTCCCTGCTGTAACCAAAAAGTTCAGAGGCAACTTTGTTTGCATATTTAATAGTACCTTCTGTATCAGTCTTTATAACTACTTCGGGAAGCATTTCCACAAATTCTGTACTAATTTTCCCAGCTTCCCTGTGTTCTGTAGTATCCTGAGCATTACTGTGCTTCATCACAATCTAAGCCTTTGACTTATACATATTTTTAAAAACTGCATTTACGAAGTATATTATATAATGTTTAAGACATTTTTAAAAATTTTACACTTTTTAAAATATTATTGGTACCAATTTTCTTGGTTAAAAAAAGAAACTTTAATAAACCAGGTTTTTAAAGGTCATCATAAAAGGATATTTAATTATTATATTTTATTATACAGCATAAGACTTTACTTCTTTCCATAAATCCTTTAACATCACTTATGTAAGATTTTAAATGTCCTTTTACTTTCTTCTAGTCTTCTGACTAATTCTTATTTGAGAGAACACACTATTATCTTATTTTATATCAACACATAAAATTTTAGGTTATATAGAAATGACAACAATCAAAATTGG
>CAYMPQ010000027.1:0-20304 GCA_964392345.1 uncultured Actinomycetota bacterium | reverse complement strand
TTATAGGATATCCATGGACTTCTGATATTGGTCAGGAAAATATGTTAAATCCTACTATAACAAATGGCAACATAAGCGGCAGATTAATGCTTGGAGGAACAGAAGTGCTTCAGGTGCAGGGAGATGCCAGGCCAGGAAATAGCGGCGGACCTGTAGTAAATAGCAAAGGTGAGGTTGTTGGCATACTTACCATGGGTACAGATGAAACAAACAATTATCTCAGGCCAAGCAATGATGTAAAAGAAATGTTAAGCAGAAATGGTGTTACAAACAAACTTGGAATAGTGGATGAAGAATTTAAAAATGGATTGGTGATGTACAGGCTGAAACATTATTCCAAAGCAATAGAGCATTTTAATGCTATACTAAATTTAAACCAAAGACATATTTTGGCTCAGGAATATAGGTCAAAGTCACAGGAAGCTATAAATAAAGGAGAGGAAGTTCCATTTAAAGAGGGAACGGAAATCAAAGTAATAGAACCGGGGGCCTCATCGGAATAAGATATTTTCAAATTAGAATATAACGCTGCTAATATATAATTTAACAGGGTCCGGGTTTTAAAGTCTGGATCCTGTTTTATCAGGGTCCTGCAATATAATTTTTTACATTTTTTAATTGTTTTAGGAATTTAATTATGCTATTATAATTTGCCAAGTAAAAATTTATATAATTAAGATGAATCCTAATAAAAAAGGCTTTACAATTAATTGTAAGAAAAGAATTTCCATAAAATTCTTAGACTGTATAAACTTTGGCGGTCTTCTTTTATGCATTCTCAGCATTTTAGTCTGTCTGCTTTCGGTCGGTATTTTATCCTAGCTGCTGGGGTAATCACTGTTTTTACTTTATTATTCCAATTTTGTTATTGTCTATTTTACCAGAACAGTTATTTTTCAGTAGCGAATTGTAAGTATTTTTAAATTGTTTGATTTATAATATATAGAATATGAAATTACCTATTATTTAAGCGTAAAAAGAATTTAAGAAATAAGGAGGAAATTTGAGAAGCGATGATATGAAAAAGGGGATTGAAAGAATTCCTCACCGGTCTATTTTAAAATCTTTAGGCTATACGGATGATGAGATAAAGAGGCCGATCATAGGGGTTGTAAATTCAGCAAACGAGCTGATACCGGGACATATGCATCTTGACAGTATTACAGAAGCGGTAAAAGCAGGGATAAGGATAGCAGGAGGCACTCCCCAGGAATTTTCTACCATAGGCATTTGTGATGGTGTAGCCATGAATCATGTTGGAATGAAATATTCTCTGGCAAGCAGGGAAATAATAGCTGACAGCATTGAAGCAGTTTGCATGGCCCATCCCTTTGATGCGCTGGTATTTGTCACTAACTGTGACAAAATTGTGCCCGGGATGATTATGGCTGCGTTAAGGCTAAATATCCCTTCAATTGTAGTGAGCGGGGGCCCAATGCTGGCTGGAAGATTTAGAGAAAAAGACATTGATTACAGCACATGTTATGAAGCAATAGGCATGTATGGAAAAGGGGAATACAGCGATAAAGATTTATATGAAATTGAGGAAGAAGCCTGTCCATCGTGTGGAAGCTGTTCCGGTATGTTTACTGCAAATTCTATGAATTGCCTGTCCGAAGCTATCGGCATTTCTCTTCCCGGAAACGGCACTATTCCAGCAGTTTTTTCAAAAAGAATAAGACTGGCTAAAATGGCCGGGATCAAAGTTATGAATCTTTTAGAAAAGAATATAAGACCAAGGGACATCATAACCATAGATTCAATTAAAAATGCTCTGGCAGTGGACATGGCAATTGGATGCTCGACCAATACGATACTCCATCTGCCTGCAATTGCTCATGAAGCCAGGGTTAGTTATTCATTAGAGATGGTAAATGAAATAAGCAAAAAAACACCAAACTTGTGCAGGTTGAGCCCGGCTGGAAATTATCACCTAATGGACTTATACCAGGCTGGCGGTGTAGAGGCTATAATGAATGAGTTGCTCGGGAATGGCCTTATAAATGGCGATCTCATAACTGTTACAGGGAAAAAAGTAAAAGATAACTTATCAGGAAGCAGGATTTTAAATGAAGAAGTTATAAAAAAAGTTTCAAATCCTTACAGCAAGGATGGAGGCATTGCTGTAATGTGGGGAAATCTGGCTCCAGAGGGATGCGTGGTAAAAAAATCAGCTGTAGATCCCTCCATGCATTACCACAAGGGCAAAGCGAGGGTGTTTGACAGCGAAGAAGAATCTGTTGATGCTATCTTAAACGGGAAGATCAATGCCGGAGAAGTTATTGTAATCAGGTATGAGGGCCCAAAGGGAGGACCCGGAATGAGGGAAATGCTGGCTCCAACTTCTGCAGTGGCAGGAATAGGGCTCGACAAGGAGGTAGCCCTGATTACTGATGGAAGGTTCTCGGGTGCAACCAGAGGCGCGTCCATTGGGCATGTATCGCCTGAGGCACAGGCTGGCGGACCTATCTGCATAGTTGAAGACGGGGACACGATAGAAATAGATATAGCAAATAATAAAATAAACATTCTTTTAGATGATAGAGAAATAGAAAAGAGAAAAAAAAGATGGAGCCCGCCTGAAATAAAAATAAAAGAGGGCTATTTGTATAGATATTCAAAGAGTGTAACCTCTGCTGCAAATGGGGCCGTATTGGAATAAACTAAAGCTAAAATTATTGCAAAGTGGAATTTATTGTATGATTAATTATTTTTAAATTTTAGAAAAGTTTTATTAATAAAAATAAAACAAGATGTTATAATCGTCAAAATTGTTATAAAGTTGTTACTAACATAGGGAGTACAGAATATGAGTAAAATTACAGGCGCGCAGATGCTGCTAAAGTGTCTTGAAAAAGAGGGGGTAGATGTTATATTTGGTTATCCCGGCGGTGTTACGATACCAATATATGATGCAATTTTTGATGGCAACATAAGACATATATTGGTGCGTCATGAGCAATGCGCCGCTCATGCAGCGGATGGGTATGCAAGGGCTACCGGAAAGACAGGAGTATGTCTGGCAACCTCTGGCCCCGGTGGAACGAATCTTGTAACCGGAATAGCAAATGCTTATATGGATTCAATCCCCATAGTGGCAATAACAGGACAGGTTGCAACAGGAGTGATAGGAACAGATGCTTTTCAGGAAGCTGATATAACCGGGATAACTTCACCAATTACAAAACACAACTACCTGGTTAAGAGCATAGAAGAGCTTCCGGTTGTAGTAAAAGAAGCTTTTTACATCGCATCAACTGGGAGACCCGGACCTGTACTCATTGATCTTCCTGTAGATATTTTAAAGAGTTTAATAGATGAAAATATAAAGGTTGAAGTAAACTTAAGTGGCTACAAGCCTACATATAAGGGTAATTTGAGGCAGATCAGGCAGGCGGCAAAAAAGATATTTTCCAGCAAAAAGCCTGTGATCTTTGCCGGGGGTGGAATAATCTCATCAGGTGCAAGCAGTATTTTAACGGAATTTGCCAAAAAAGCTAATCTTCCTGTTATTACTACTTTACTTGGCAAAGGGTGCTTTCCGGAAAATGATGAGCTTTCTCTTAGAATAGCTGGAATGCATGGCACAAAGTATGCAAACTTAGCATTTACAGAAACAGATCTTATCGTAGCTGTAGGAGTTAGATTTGATGACAGGGTAACTGGAAAATTATCTGAGTTTGCGCTTAACGCAGAAGTGATACATATTGATATTGATCCTGCTGAAATAGGAAAAAATGTAAAAGCAAATATACCAATAGTGGGTGATGCAAAATCTGTTTTAAAAGATTTAAGCAATGAATACAAAAAAATAATTAGCAGCAAGGGCAATCCTGACAGAAGAGAGTGGCTTGGCAGGATAAAAGAATTAAAACAAAAACATCCACTTAAATATGACAGGGATTCTAAAAAATTAAAGCCTGCTTACATTGTGGAAAAGATTTACGAGATAACAAAAGGGGATGCTATAATTTGTACAGAGGTAGGCCAAAACCAGATGTGGGCAGCACAGTTTTATAAATCCAGCCAGCCAAGAACTTTTATTTCTTCCGGCGGACTGGGAACAATGGGCTTTGGGATGCCGGCTTCTATCGGGGCAAAAGTAGGAAGACCTGACAAAACAGTAATAGATATAGCTGGAGATGGGAGCATCCAGATGGTGTCACAGGAGCTTGCAACTGCCATTACCAGTAAAGTCCCCATAAAGATTATGCTGCTTAATAATGGGTGCTTGGGCATGGTAAGGCAGTGGCAGGAGTTATTTTACAACAAGAGATATTCTGAAACCTGTATAAAAAATTGTGTGGATTTTGTAAAATTAGTTGAAGCTTATGGCGGTGTTGGACTGAGAGTTAAGGAAAAGCGCGATGTGGAAGGTGCCATTAAAAAAGCTCTGGAAATAAATAATCTGGTACTGGTAGACTTCTGGATAGAAATGGAAGAAAATGTTTTTCCGATGGTAGCGCCGGGAGAACCAATAAATAAAATGTTGGAAGGTAATAAATAGGTGGTACAAATGAATCATATTATTTCAGTACTTGTAGAAAATAAGTCAGGTGTGCTTGCAAAAATATCAGGTCTTTTCAGCAGAAGGGGCTTTAACATTGAAAGTCTGGCAGTCGGGCCAACTGAAAATGACAAAATTTCCAGGATAACAATAGTTGTTAATGCAGAAAATCACGGTATTGAGCAGATCGTAAAACAGCTTTACAAGTTAATTAATGTTATTAAAATACAGGAGCTTGACCCTTTAAATATTGTAGAAAGGGAGCTAGTCCTAATTAAGGTAAGCACTGATTCCAAAACCAGGGCTGAAGTGCTTGAAATAGTAAATATATTTAGAGCTAATATCGTAGATGTAGGCAAAAAATCTCTCATTGTTGAGATTACTGGAGCCAGAAGCAAAATAAATGCACTTGAAGAGATGCTGAGGCCTTATGGAATTTTAGAATTGGTAAGAACAGGCAAGATAGCTTGCAGCAGGGGCAGTAAAATCTAAAAGTATTTTCTGGTTTAATTTAAATTTTTTTAATGCTGATTAATACAGATAATTTATAACAAATCTAGTCAAAGGAGTATAAAATGGTAAAAAGATACATACTAACGCCCGGTCCCACACCTATATCTGAAGATGTGCTGTTGGAGCATGCAAGGCCTCTGATGCATCACAGGTCACCGGAATTTTCAAAAATTTTTATAGAAGTTACAGACAAGCTAAAGAAATTTTTCAAAACAGAAAATGATATTTTTATACTTACAGCTTCCGGAACAGGAGCTATGGAAGCAGCGGTAACAAATTCTTTTTCTGCGGGTGACAAGGTACTTGTTGCGAGCGCAGGAAATTTTGGAGAAAGATTTAAAAAAATGAGCAGTAAATTTGGTCTTAACGTAATTTCTCTTGATTATGAGTGGGGAGATGCAGTAAATCCTGAGGACATTAAAAAGTCATTGGACGAAAATCCTGACATAAAGGGTGTTATGCTTCAATTTAGTGAAACTTCTACAGGAGTGTTAAATGATATAAAAACTGTGGGCAGCATTGTAAAGAAGTATGAAGCAATACTTATAGTTGATGCCATTAGCGGAGTTGGTGCATCTGATCTTAGGACTGATGAATGGAATCTTGATATTGTACTTGGCGGTTCCCAGAAGGCGCTAAGCGCTCCGACAGGAGTTGCTTTTATAAGTGTAAGCCCTAAGGCATGGAAGCTTATAGAGAAATCCAATATGCCGCGTTTTTATTTTGATCTTTTGAGCGCAAGAGAGGCATCACTTAGAAAACCGCCTCAGACTCCATGGACACCGGGTATTTCTGTAATAGTGGCTATGAACAAAGCTTTGGATATGCTATTTGAGGAAGGTCTTGAAAATGCATTTAAAAGGCATAGCGTTCTGGCAATGGCTACACAAAAAGCTATAGAAAAACTGGGTCTTGAACTGCTTGTAAAAGACGAGAGCAAAAGAGGATATTCTGTAACTTCAGTAAAGGTTCCCGAAGGAATTGACGGAAAAGAGCTTACAGGCATAATGCGCACAAAATATGGCGTGACTATAGCAGGCGGCCAGGGCAAACTTAAAGGAAAAATTTTCAGGATGGCGCATCTTGGATACTTTGGAATATTTGATGCCATTATTGCTATATCAGCGCTTGAGATGGCTTTAAAAGATCTTGGTTATAAATTTGAAATTGGCGCAGGCATTACAGAAGTTGAGAAAGTGTTTATGGAAAATAATTATTTAAATACTTAAAGCAAGGAGTTCTCGTGAAAAAGAAAATCATAGTTACAGATAAACTTTCACCTAAAGCTATAAAAAAGCTTGAAGAAGAGTTTGCAGTAGATGTAAAAAATGATTTAACCCCGGATGAGTTAAAGCAGGAGATAAAGGGCTATGATGGGATACTTATCAGAAGTGCCACAAAGCTTACTTCTGACATTATAGATTCTGCGGATAATTTAAAAGTGATTGGAAGAGCTGGCGTAGGAGTTGATAATGTTGATCTGGAAACAGCTACCAAGAAGGGAATAACTGTTGTAAATGCTCCAATGAGCAACACTATTACAGTGGCAGAGCATACGATAGCTCTCCTTATGGCGCTTGCGAGGAAAATTCCTGCAGCTAATGCTTCTTTAAAATCATGTAAATGGGAAAAGTCCAGATTTAAGGGAGTAGAGCTATATGGAAAAACACTTGGCATAATAGGTTTTGGAAAAATTGGAGTTTTGGTGGCAAAAAGGGCCATTGGTCTTAGAATGAAAATAGTAGCATTTGACCCATTTGTATCTGAGGATAAATTTAAGCAGTTGGGAGTAGTAAGAGCAGATAAATTAGAGGACATCTACAGTGCTTCAGATTTTATCACAATTCATCTTCCAAAGAATAAGGATACTATTGGAATGTTTGGAAAAGAAGAATTTTACAAGATGAGAAAAGGCACAATGATAATAAATGTGGCAAGAGGAGGTATTATCGTAGAAAAAGATCTTGCCGGGGCAATAAAAGATGGGCAGATAGGCGGTGCAGCTATAGATGTTTTTGAAAATGAGCCATGCACCAGTTCACCTCTTTTTGAGTTGGAGGAAGTTGTTTGTACGCCACATTTAGGCGCTTCCACTTCTGAGGCGCAGGATAAGGCAGGCATAACTACAGCTGAGCAAATGGCCGCAGTGCTAAACGGCAAGATTGCCACGTATGCAGTTAACATGCCAACTGTAGAACCAGAGGTAATGGAAGCCATATCTCCATTCTTTCAGCTATGTGAAAATATGGGAAGCCTGTTTGCCGATCTGTTTGAAGGAAGTCTTGAAAATATAGAGGTTGGATTTTATGGCAAAGTCTCAGAGTATGACACTAAATTTTTAGTTTCAAAGATACTGGTTAAAATACTGAAAAAATATTCCGGGGAGAACGTAAATTTAGTTAACGTGCCGCTGATAGCAAAAGAAAATGGTCTTAAAGTTAAAGAAATCAAAAGCAGCCAGTCTAAAGATTATGTAAATTTAATAACCCTGGAAGGCAGCGGGAAGGAAAGCGAGCTGTCAATCTCAGGAACTGTCACTGGAAAGAAAAACAAGTCAAGATTTATTGCTATTGACAAATTTGAGATAGATATGGTTCCTTCAAAATACATGGCTTTTATAAGATATGATGATGTACCGGGGCAGATTGGCAAGATAGGATCAGCTTTTGGCGAGCTTGGCATAAACATTGCGGCAATGCATGTAGGAAGAAAGAAGATGAGCGGAGATGCTGTAATGGGCCTAAACCTGGATTGCAAAGTCACCCCTGAAATGATTGAAAAGTTTAAAAGTAATTCTGGCTTTAAAAACATAAAAATAGTCACGCTTTTTTGATTGCTTGCCAGGAGTTTGTTTGAATATAAAATAATAGTCTTATTAACAGGTAGGTTTAAATGTCTAAAAAAATTTATGTGTTTGACACAACTTTAAGGGATGGCGAGCAAGCGCCCGGCATTCATTTAAATGTCAAAGAGAAAGTAGAAATAGCAGAACAGCTGCGCAGATTAAACGTAGATATAATTGAGGCTGGATTTCCAATATCATCAAAAAGTGATTTTAAAGCGGTAAAAGAAATATCAAAGAGAATAAAGGATAAAAGCATCGCAGTACTGGCGAGAGCCATTGCTAAAGATATAGATATTGCAGGGGAATCTTTAAAAGATGCCAGTCAGCCTGTTATTCATACTTTTATGTCATCATCAGATATTCACCTGAAATCTCAGTTTAAAAAAAGCAGGGAAGAAGTGTTGGAGATTGCAAAGGAAGCAGTCAAAAGAAGCAGAAAGTATACCGATATAGTTGAATTTTCTGCTATGGATGCAACAAGAAGCGACTGGGATTTTCTATGCAAGCTGTTTGAGGTTGTAATTAAAAGCGGTGCCAAAGTTTTAAACATACCGGATACGGTAGGGTATGCTATTCCCAGTGAGTTTGCAAACCTGATTGATTATATTTTTGAAAATGTAAGCGGCATAGAAAATGTTATTGTAAGCGTCCACTGCCATGACGACCTTGGGCTGGCTGTTGCAAATTCAATAATGGCAATAGAACATGGAGCAAGACAGGTAGAGTGCTCTGTAAATGGCATTGGAGAAAGAGCAGGGAATGCATCTCTGGAAGAAGTAGCTATGATCATTGATACAAGGAAAAAAGATTTAGATGTATATACTGACCTGAATATAGCAGAAATAATGAGGACAAGCAGTCTCGTAAAGTCTCTTACTGGCTATATTGTTGCCCCAAATAAGGCAATAATAGGCAAGAATGCATTTATGCATGAGGCAGGGATTCATCAGGATGGAATGCTAAAAGACAGAGCTACTTATGAAATAATAAAACCTGAAAGTATAGGTGTAACGTCTTCCAAGCTAGTGCTGGGCAAGCACTCCGGAAGGCATGCATTTGTAAAAAGATTAAAGGAACTCGGGTTTAATCTAGAGGGCGAAAATTTAGAAAAAGCGTTTGACAGATTTAAGAGCCTTGCAGAGAAAAAAGGAGCTATAAACGATAATGATATTAAAGCTATAGTAGAAAATGAAATAAGGGAAGTATCAGAATATTTTAAACTAAAATATTATCAGATACTAAGCGGCACTAATATTACGTCAACATCTACTATTGGCATAGAGATTGACGGGAAGCTTCATCAGGGTGTTTCTTATGGAGACGGGCCCGTAGATGCGTCCTTTAAAGCTATTGATTCCATAACAAAAATGAAGACCAAGCTTATTGACTACAGTATTGAAGCAGTTTCTGAAGGAAAAGATGCAATAGGGTCAGTTAAAGTAATAATTAGTGCAGACGGCATAGATGTTATGGGAATCGGCATTAGTACAGACATAATTGAAGCAAGCATAAAGGCATACATAGATGCCATGAATAGAGTAATGCAAAACTTTACATAAGTTGTAATCAAAAAATAGAACGGAGAAAGTAAAAAATTGGGTTTAAAAAATACTACTCAAACTATGGCTCAAAAAATATTAGCTTACCATTGCGGCAAAGAATATGTTTGTGAGGGCGAAATAATAAATGCGGATGTGGACATTGTTCTTGGCAACGATATAACTCTGCCGCTTGCAATTTCAGAATTTAAAAAAATTGGGACAAAAAAGGTTTTTGATACTGAAAAAGTAGTTATGGTGCCTGACCATTTTACTCCAAATAAAGATATAAAGTCTGCTGAGCAGAGTAAATTAGTCAGGACGTTTGCAGAGGAGTTTGGCATAAAAAATTATTTTGAAATTGGGAAAATGGGGATAGAGCACGCTCTTCTGCCTGAGATGGGCCTGGTGGCGCCCGGCAATTTAATAATAGGAGCAGATTCGCATACTTGCACATACGGTGCACTGGGAGCTGCTTCAACTGGTGTTGGAAGCACTGACGCTGCTATGGCAATGGCAACAGGCAAAGCATGGTTTATGGTACCGCAGTCTATTAAATTTATTTATAACGGCAGCTTAAAACCATGGGTAACCGGCAAGGATTTAATACTTTATACCATAGGGCTCATAGGCGTTGATGGCGCTCTTTACAGTTCCATGGAATTTACAGGTCCTGTAATCAGGAAATTATCAATGGACAATAGATTTACAATGTCTAATATGGCCATTGAAGCAGGGGGAAAATTTGGCCTTATAGAAGCGGATGATATAACTGAGGAATACTTAAAATCAAAGGGTGTAAAGGATTATAAAATTTTTAAAAGCGACAATGACGCAAAGTACAAAGAAATATTTGAGATAGATTGCAGCAGCATTGAACTTCAGATAGCCACTCCACATCTTCCATCTAATGCTAAAAATGCTGCAGATCTCAAGGATATCTCTATTGATCAGGTGGTAATCGGCTCCTGTACAAACGGGAGAATAGAAGATTTAAAGATTGCTGCTGAAATCTTAAGTAACAAAAAGGTAAACAGCAAAGTAAGGACAATTATAATACCTGCTACCCAGAGCATATATCTTGAGGCATTAAGGAAAGGCTATATTGAGATCTTCATAGAATCAGGATGTGTTGTGAGCACTCCAACCTGCGGACCATGTCTTGGCGGCCATATGGGAGTACTGGCAGAAGGCGAGAGGGCATTGTCAACTACAAACAGGAATTTTGTCGGAAGAATGGGGCATCCCAAAAGCGAGGTTTATCTTAGCGGGCCCGCCGTAGCTGCTGCGTCTGCTGTCACTGGTAGAATTACCGTACCAATGGAGGTTGTGTAAAGATGATAATAAAGGGAATGGCAATAAAGTATGGAAACAATGTTGATACTGATGTAATAATACCAGCGAGGTATTTAAATACAAGTGATGAAAAAGAGCTTGCAGAACACTGCTTTGAAGATTTGGATAAGGATTTCAAAGAAAAGGTAAAAACAAGGAAGATTGTAGTAGCAGGAGACAATTTTGGATGCGGATCTTCCAGGGAGCATGCTCCTATATCTATTAAGGGGAGTGGAGTAAAGCTTATTATTGCTAAATCTTTTGCACGTATTTTTTTTAGAAATGCCATAAATATTGGGCTCCCGGTTGTTTCAAATGCTGAAGCAGGAAAACATATTAAAGATGGAGATGAATTAGAGATAGATTTAGGCAGTGGAAAGATTTATGATGTTACAACAGATAAAACTTTTGATATAAGTCCGCTTCCTGATTTTATACAAAAAATAATAGAAAGCGGCGGCTATATAAAGTACATAAAGAAAACTATATAAAAATTATAATATGCAAGGTTGATGTATGAACAAGATAATGATTCTCCCCGGGGATGGGATAGGAACAGAGATTATAGCAGAGTCTGTAAAGATTTTAAAATATCTAAACGAAAGCTTTAATTTAGATATTGAGTATGAATACGACGATGTTGGCGGTATAAGCATTGATAAAAATGGAACGCCTCTTACAGAAGAGACGCTGGATAAATGCAAAGATTCAAAAGCAGTTTTGCTCGGCGCAGTAGGCGGTCCTAAATGGGATAGCACGGATCCTGATAGCCCCCGTCCGGAGGAAGCTTTAATGGGGCTCAGAAAGGGACTTGGATTATTTGCAAACTTAAGGCCTGTTAAAATTTACAAGCCTCTGGTATCTGCTTCAACGTTAAAAAAAGATGTCCTGGAAGGTGTTGATGTACTGGTTGTAAGGGAGCTTACCGGAGGCATTTATTTTGGTGAGAGAAAAAGGATTAAAAAAGACGGCATTACATCTGCATACGACACTATGCTATATAGTGATTATGAAATAAAAAGGATTGCAGAACTGGCTTTTCAGACTGCACGTTTAAGGAATAAAAAGGTAACTTCTGTGGACAAGGCCAACATTTTAGAAAGTTCAAGACTGTGGAGGGAGACTGTATGCAGTGTACACAAAAAGTACCGGGACATAGAACTAAACCACATGTATGTTGACAATGTCGCTATGCAGCTTATAAGAAACCCGGGGCAGTTTGATACCATACTTACATCTAATATATTTGGAGACATACTAAGTGATGAAGCCGCTATGATCTCAGGCTCAATTGGTCTTCTCCCATCTGCATCACTCAGGGAAGATAAATTTGGCATGTATGAACCAATACATGGAAGCGCTCCTGACATACAGGGGCAGGGCAAGGCTAATCCAATTGCAACGCTGCTGTCACTTGCGATGATGTTTAGATATAGCTTTGGCATGGAAAACATTGCATCTAAGATAGAATGTTCAGTAGGCAAAGTGCTGGACAATGGAAACAGGACAGCAGACATATTTACAGACGGCACAAAACTTGTCAATACAGGTGAAATGGGAGATCTGGTTTTAGCTGAATTAAAAAAACTTTCTGATTAATAAGACAGGCGGTGGTTTTTCATAATGGAAAGAGATAAAATATTTATATTTGATACTACGCTAAGGGATGGCACACAGGGTGCAAACATATCTTTTTCAGTAAGGGACAAGCTGCAAATAATAGACAGGCTTGACGATATAGGAATAGACTATATTGAAGTAGGCTTTCCTGCATCCAACCCAAAGGATGAGGAGTTGTTTAAAGAGCTGAAAAACAAAAAGTACAAAAATTCTAAAATAGTAGCTTTTGGGAGAACCAGATACAAAGATACATCTGCCGAAAAAGATGCAAATCTTAATCTTCTTGTGAGGTCAGAAACAGACAGTGTTTGTATCTTTGGCAAATCATCATCACTGCATGTTGAGGAAGTTATTGAAACAACTCTTGAAAATAACCTGAGCATGATCTTTGATTCCGTGCAACTTTTAAAAAAGTATTTTTCAGAGGTAATTTTTGATGGAGAACATTTTTTTGATGGCTTCAGGCAAAATTCCGGTTATGCCATTAAGACTTTAAAAGCAGCACAGGAGGCAGGAGCGGACTGGATAGTGCCATGCGACACGAACGGAGGTTTCCTTCCGGGTGAGGTGCTTGAAGTTCTTGACGTAGTTAGCAAAGAAATAAGCGTTCCTCTGGGAGTGCATTTCCATAATGACAGCGGGTGCGCTGTTGCAAATACAATAGTTTCGGTAGAAAAGATAAAAGGCATTAAAATGGTGCAGGGCACCATAAATGGGTATGGTGAAAGGTGCGGTAATGCTGATTTGTGCCAGGTTGTTCCAAGTCTGGAATTAAAGTTAAAAAAGAAGTGTTTGAAAGGCAGCAACCTGAGGCATATGACAAATCTGTCAAGGTTTGTAAGTGAAGTAGCAAACCAGACCCCGGTTTCCAGCCAGCCTTTTGTTGGACATAGCGCATTTGCTCACAAAGGCGGAATGCATGTAAGCGGGGTTAGCAAAATTTCAAAAGCTTTTGAGCACATAGAACCGGAATCTGTTGGAAACACAAGAGAGATTTTAATATCAGAGCTTTCAGGAAAGAAGTCTATCATCCTTAAGGCAAAAGAGTTTGGAGTGAATTTGGAAAATGATTTGGGAAAAGTTAGCGAGATTTTAAACAGGATTCAAAATTTAGAACATAAAGGGTACCAATTTGAAGCAGCTGACGGCAGTTTTGAACTGCTGGTAAAGGATATAGCCGGGGTTAAAAAGGAGTTCTTTACACTGGAAAGTTTCAGGGTATTAAATGAAAAAAGGGCTGGTGGAGAAATGCTGTCCGAGGCGACTGTCAAGGTATGTATTGGCGGCGATAGGATTATTGAAACAGGCGAGGGCAATGGTCCTGTAAATGCTCTGGACTGCGCTTTAAGAAAGGCAATTGGGAGCCGTTATCCAAGTTTATCCAAAATAGAGCTTGCAGACTTTAAAGTCAGGGTGCTAAACGAAAAGAAAGGTACGGCTGCAGTAGTAAGGGTTCTCATAGAGTCTACAGACGGTGAAAAGAGCTGGGGCACCATAGGGGTGTCTGAGAACATAATAGAGGCAAGCTGGCAGGCTTTAGAAGACAGTGTTATTTACGGGCTCATGCATGTTGAAGGCACCAAGAAGGGGAAATAAGATATCTCCACAGGCTTATTTAATAAGTTATTAAACCACTAAAAATATGTTATTATTAAAGCATTATTATTTATATTATCGGCAAAAGTAATATTTGAAAATTAAAGCATATAGTAAATATTTTTTAAAAGTTTTAGATATTTAAATGAATTCAGATTTAACTTTTATAACTAACGAAGCAGAGGGAACCTTAAAGGATAGATTTGAAGTTTTAATCAAAGATTCCCGATTTTTTGATTGCCTTGTTGGTTATTTTTACTCAAGTGGTTTCCATGCACTTTACAAATCCCTGGAAAAAACAGAAAAAATAAGGATACTTATTGGAATTAGCACCAGCAAGCAAGTAGTTGATTTAATAAATAAATCTGCAAATTCTTACACAACACAATTAATTTCAGATAAGACATTTTCACCCTCTTCAGCGTCGGAAAATCAGCTTCAATTTCAACTTTCTCATTCTGAGGTAAAAGAAGAATTTGGAAATCTAACCATAAATGAATTTGAACAATCAGAAGACAAGAAAGAAACCGAAGAAGGTACTGCCAGGTTTATAGAATGGATAAAAAGTAAAAAACTGGAGATTAGAGCTTATCCGTCTCAAAATATTCATGCAAAGCTCTATATAATGACCTTTCTAGAAGGTGACAGAGACGTTGGCCGAGTTATCACCGGCTCAAGCAATTTCAGCCAATCGGGTTTAGTTGATAATCTTGAGTTTAATGTTGAGTTAAAAAATAAAGTGGATTATGATTTTGCCCTCACAAAATTTGACCAACTCTGGCAAGATGCAGTTGATGTAAGCGAAAAATATATTCAAACCATAAATACAAAAACATGGTTAAGCCAGGACATTACCCCTTACGAGCTATACCTAAAGTTTCTCTATGAATATTTTAAAGATGAACTTTCTCAAACAGGTGAGATATTTCTTAAAAACAAACTAGGCGAGCAACTGGATCTTGAATATCAAAAGCAGGCAGTTTTAAACGCAAAGAGGATATTGGAGGAATACGGGGGTGTATTTGTTTCAGATGTTGTAGGTTTGGGCAAGACATATATATCTGCAATGCTTGCAGGTCAAATTGATGGCAAAACACTTGTTATTGCACCACCTGCACTTCTTAATAAAAGTAATCCCGGCTCTTGGCCAAATGTTTTTTTAGATTACTGGGTTCCTGCAGATTTTGAATCAATAGGGAAGCTTGACGATATACTAAAAAGAGACTTTGATAAATACTCAAATGTAATAATAGACGAAGCTCACAGATTCAGGACAGAAACTAATATTTCTTATGAGAAGCTGGCAATAATCTGCAGAGGCAAAAGAGTGATACTTGTAACAGCAACTCCTTACAATAATTCACCAAATGACATACTGTCCCAGATAAAACTTTTCCAGAGTTCCAGAAAAAGCACAATCCCTAATCTTCCTAATTTAGAAGGTTTCTTCGGCAATCTTCACCAGAAATTAAAAAAAATAAACAGGCAAACAAATTACCCTAACTATATAGATACAGTAAAACAGAATGCCAAAGAAATCCGGGACAAAGTACTCAAATATTTAATGGTTCGAAGAACTAGAAGAGAGATAGAAAAATATTTCGCAGAGGATTTAATCAAACAAAATTTAAAATTCCCTGATGTTGAAAATCCTAAGCCACTTTATTATGAGCTTAACGATAGAGAAGATGAAATTTTTAATAAAACAATTGAACTTATTGCCAAAAAATTTTCATATGCCCGTTATACACCACTTCTTTATTACAAAGGAAAAATAACTCCAATGGAACAGCAATCCCAAAAAAACATGGGTAGATTTATGAAAATACTTCTTGTAAAGAGACTGGAGAGCAGCTTTTTTGCTTTCAGAAATACCATACAAAGATTTATTCATTCCTATGAAATGTTTACCCAACAGTTTGACAAAGGTTCAGTTTATATAAGTAAAAAATATATAAATAAGATTTTTGAGCTTTTAGAAAATGATGATGATGAAAAAGTCGATGAATTTATAAATTTGGGCAAGGCTGAAAAGTATCCAAGCACAGATTTTGAGGATAATTTTAGAATTAATTTAGAAAAAGATAAAGAAACTTTGTGTGAAATAAGAAAGCTCTGGCAAGATGTAGACAGGGACCCTAAACTGCTTAAATTCTTAAATGGGATTTCAAGCAACAACATTTTACAAAATAATAAATTAATAATTTTTACGGAATCTAAAGAAACTGCGCAGTATCTCACTTCTAATATAAATGAAAAGTTTGGCAACATTGCCCTTTGTTTTTCCGGAAGTTCTCCTGAAGCAATCAGAGATAAAGTTATCGAAAATTTTGATGCCCGTGCACGTTATCCTAAAGATGACTATAGAATCTTAGTTTCAACAGAGGTCCTGTCAGAAGGCGTTAACCTGCATCGCTCCAATGCGGTTTTAAATTATGACATACCCTGGAATCCTACAAGAATGATGCAAAGAGTTGGACGTATCAACAGAGTTGATACAAAGTTTGACAAAATTTATACATTTAATTTTTTCCCGACAAAACAGGCGAATGATGAAATCAAGCTAAAAGAAGTTGCTGAGACAAAAATTAATGCTTTCCTGACTTTACTTGGTGGGGATGCTGCAGTTTTAACCGAAGGCGAGCCAGTTGGTTCCCATGAACTATTTAATAGATTAATTTCAAAACAGACAATAATAGGCGAGGATGAATCAGAAGAGAGTGATTTGAAATATTTAAAGCTTATAAAAGACATTAGAGACAAGGACCAGGAATTATTTGAAAAGATTAAAAAACTGCCTAAAAAAGCAAGAACCTCTAAATCCAGTAAGGAAATTAATGATTCGCTGATAACATATTTCAGACGTGGCAAACTGGATAAATTTTTCCTGGCTAATATAAATAACAATTTAGCAGAGCTTGATTTTTTATCAGCAGCAAAGATACTGGAAAGTAGCCCAGAGGAGAAGAAATATAAAATTCCGCAGCACTACTACGATCTGCTTGAAAAAAATAAAGAAGCCTTTATTTTTGCTACCACAGAAGAAAATATAAAGCAGCAATATAAAACCAGTAAAGACAGTTCATTAAAGATTTTAAAAATATTAAAATGGACTATAAAAAATTCACAGCGATTAACTGATGAGCAAGAACAATATCTAAAAAATCTAATGGCAAAACTCGAAGAAGGCTCTATCCCAAAACAAACAATTAAAGAAACACTAAGTGCATTAAATAAATTAGGCAGGGAGCATATTGCAAATCCGCTAAAGGTTCTTGCAACGCTGCAAACAAATATTTCTGCTAAACTTTTAGAAGAGCATTTTATAGCTGGTCTAAAGACAGGGACCAGTAAAAGGGAAGTAATATTATCGCTATATTTAGCAGGTAAAAAATGAACAAAGATCAAGCTCAGAGAATAATTAAAGACACATTTGAAAATAAATTTGAAAAAAATAGATTTACAAGGTTTATAGTTGAGCTACTTAACCTAAAATCTTCAGCAGTTAACGAAGCTGCTGTAACATTTAATGAAAATCAAGTTCCAAATGCTTACCAACCATTTATAAATTCATTTGAAAAAATAGCAGACTACAGATCCGGCGAGCATAAACTGGATGTTCTTGCAATCTGGCTAAAAAAAGAAACTTCCATTGAGAGAGCAAGAACAATGCAGAGAAACTTTGTTGCCTGGCATCTGAGAGGCGACTACGGTGGTGAAATGAAAGACGCCGCCCTTGCCGCATTTATTTCACCGGACGGGAAAGATTGGCGCTTTTCTCTTGTTAAAATTGATTATTCACTGGGAGAAGATAAGAAGGGAAGAGTTAAGATAAGTGAAGAATTTACTCCTGCAAAAAGATGGTCATTTTTGGTAGGTTCAAATGAAAAAAGCCACACTGCTCAAAGCCAGCTTATTGATATACTTGCAAAAGATGAAATAAATCCGACACTGACTCAACTTGAAGAATCATTTAATATTGAAACTGTTACTAAGGAATTCTTTAAAAAATATCGTGAACTTTTTTTCTGGACGAAGGAAACTCTGGATAAAATCCTCGATAAAGACAGTAAGGTAAGGTCTGATTTTGAAACTAAAAATATAAATACTACAGATTTTTCTAAGAAACTTTTAGGACAGATTGTATTTTTGTATTTCCTGCAGAAAAAAGGCTGGTTTGGAGTAGCAAGAGATGCGGATTGGGGGACAGGACCAAAGAATTTCTTGCGGGAGTTATTTAAAGGAAAACATGGAAAATATAATAATTTCTTTAATGATATTCTGGAACCACTTTTTTATGAAGCTTTAAGAAATGACAGAAGTTATGATGATGATTATTACAAGCTATTTAACTGCAAAATACCTTTTTTAAATGGTGGTCTCTTTGATCCTATAAATAATTATAATTGGGTTCGTACTGATATAAATTTACCAAATGAGTTATTCTCAAATGAAATTATTACTAAAGAAGGAGATAAGGGAACCGGAATTCTTGATGTTTTTGATAGGTATAATTTCACTGTAAAAGAAGACGAACCACTTGAAAAAGAAGTAGCAGTTGATCCTGAAATGCTTGGAAAAGTATTTGAAAATCTTCTTAAAGTAAAAGATAGAAAATCAAAAGGAACTTATTATACTCCCAGAGAGATAGTTCATTATATGTGTCAGCAAAGTCTGATAAACTATCTTGATACTGAAATGGAAGAAAAAGTATCCAAAGATGATATTGAGAAACTCATTAAATATGGGGAACAGTTTGAAGAAAATAGTACGGATTTAATAGATAGCTTGAAGGATATACCGGAAAGCATTGTTTGGAATGCTAAATTAATTGATGAAAAACTTGCTGATATAAAAGTATGCGATCCTGCAGTTGGAAGTGGTGCATTTCTAGTTGGCATGATGGGTGAAATAGTAAGAACCAGAAATGTTTTATCAAATTATATTAAAGGCAAAAACAAAACTGTATATGACTTTAAAAGAGACTGTATCGAAAATTCACTATATGGTGTTGACATAGATCCTGGTGCAGTAGAGATAGCCAAACTGCGTTTGTGGCTATCATTGGTTGTGGATGAAGAGGATATTAAGCAGATAAAGCCATTACCTAATCTAGATTATAAGATTGTATGTGGAAATTCTCTAATGAGTATAGAAAAAAATCTATTTAATCATGAATTGTTTAGTGAACTTGAAAGTTTAAAGAAGATATTTTTTGATGAAATAAATCCGAATAAGAAAAAAGAATTAAAAGAGAAAATAAATGAAACAATAAGTAAAATAACAAATGGTCATAAAGAATTTGATTTTGAGATATATTTTTCAGAAGTATTTCATTATAAAAAAGGTTTTGATGTAGTAATAGGTAATCCACCTTATGGTTTTAGAAATGTTTTAACACACGAAGAAAAAAAATATTATAGAGAAATTGAAAGGATTTCTTTTTCTAGTGGTGATAGCGCGGAATTATTTGTGAAAAAATCTTTTATAAATTTGGTAAAAAATAATGGTATTTTAACTTTTATTATTCCTAAAAAATCTTTATATGGTGATTCATGGGAGAATTTGAGGGAGAGTTTTTGGAAAAAATATAGCCTGGCTTTTCTCCTTGATGCTAGTAAAGTTTTTGAAAAAGTTTTACTTGAAGCAAATGCTTTTGGATTAATAAAAACAGAAAAGAATAAGAAAATAGTAAAGTTATTGTTTTTAAATAAAAATAATGAAGTTGAAGAATTCTCTAGAGTGAATTCTGATGATATATTTTTAGAAAATAAAACAGCGCAAATTTATAGATTCAAATTTTCAGAGGAATTGTTAAGTAAAATATATTCATTAAGTAAAATAGGTGGGTTCGTAAAAGGTGTACTTGGTTTAGCCATAGGAACAGAATTTTTTTCTGACACGCCAACAGATTACAAGCTTTTAAAAGGAATTGATATTGAGAGATGGTCAATTAAAGGAAAAAGATTTTTGTGTAATAAAGACAAATTAAATTGGCAAAACGCAAGATTATTTTTAAAACCAAAAGTAATTAGTCAAGTGATAGTTGCGCATATTGAAAATCCAATACCTCATTTAAAAATAACAGCTTGCTATGATTCTGAAGGAATAATTATTACAAATACGCTTATGTCTTTTGAACTAAATGGAATAGATGAAAAGTTTTGGTTAGGATATTTAAATTCTGCTTTTTTAAGTTGGTATGCTTATAATTTCATTTATGCTAGGGCTATAAGGACTATGCATTTTTACGATTTTTATATCCAACAAATTCCAATTCCAAAAATTATTATTAACAATTATGAAATTCAAAAACCTGTTATAGATCTAGTTAATAAAATCATTAATCT
>CAYMPQ010000026.1:0-20417 GCA_964392345.1 uncultured Actinomycetota bacterium | reverse complement strand
GATTACAGAGAGAAATAAAAAAGACAGAAGAAAATATTCCTAAAATCATCAATGCGAATAGTCCCAGGGAGACTGAACAGGGTTTGGCTAAATTAGTGCTAACCCTGGTTGAATTGATAAGGAAACTTATGGAAAAAGAAGCTTTCAGAAGAGTAAAGAAAGGGACTCTTTCTCCTGCAGAGGTTCAGAAATTAGGATTAAGTCTTAAAGCAGTTAAGAAAAAGATAAAAGAAATTCAGGCAATATTCGGCATTGAAGATGAAGAGCTGGGTTTAGATTTAGGTCCATTAGGAAATTTGATGTAATGAAAGAAAATAAAAAAAAGATAAGTTGCTTGACATTTCAGAAACAAAAATCTGAAATAAAAATTCTTACTGATAAGATTAATAAGGCTAAAGGGATTCAGGGGAAGGCATTATATGCCGAGGAATTACAAAAAGAAGTGGATGTACTTCTCTCCTGTTCTGATTATGATGGTAATATATTAGAGTGTAAAAATTGCCGCTTTATTGCAAATTTGCGTAAGAAAACAACGAATTTAATTATAAAAACTAAAAAGTTAGGGTAATTAATAAGAGGAGTGTAAATAATGGCTGAGACAAAAATGGCACATGCGATCAATGCTACCAATTTAGCTGATATCTTAGAGAGGGTGTTAGATAAGGGTATAGTAATTGCTGGAGATATCAAGATTCAAATTGCTGATATTGACCTTCTTACTATCAAGATAAGGCTCTTAGTTGCCTCTGTGGATAAGGCAATGGAGATGGGGATAAATTGGTGGCAATATGATTCCTATCTTTCTTCAGAAGCAAAAGAGAAAGAAATAGAAAAAGAAAATGAAACACTGAAAAAGAGGCTAGAACGCTTAGAGGAAAAGATTAAATAAAATTGAATAGAGAGAAAAAATGGATATAAAAGATATTGTAGAAAATGCTAAGAAAAAATTAGTTGAACTTACTGGATTTACTGCTCCTTCTGCTATAGGAGTTAATAAAGAAGGAGAAACCTGCAGGGTTATAATTGAAATAATAGAAAGATCTTCACCGGCAAGTAATCTAGAGCTGCTTGGTATCTATGAAGTCTGCCTTGATGTTAATGGAAATTTACTTGGTTATGAAAGGAAAAAGTTGCGCAAACGTGGTGATATTCAAAGAGAATCTGTATGAAAACGTTAATTTATGTACCTACTATACATATGAGCGCTGACCTTGGTTCTTTGGCAAAAGATGTAAATAAAAGAGGTATTGCAGGTTTTGGAGAGGAGTTCTGGGAACGGCATAGAGAAACTATATCAGGCTTTTGGGATGCTATATCACATTATTTTGATTTTATAGATGTATCTGATGTGAAAATATACCAGGACGGAATGATAGCAGATGGCGAAGTTGGTCAGAAGATAGTTGAAGAAGGTGCAAAATCAGGGAGTAAAAATTATGAGTTAATCTCAGGGCTTCTTCAAAGAGGTGCCATTTTAGTTAAGACCGAAGATTTTAAACTTGTTAAGCAAGAACGAGATAGGTTGCTTGCGATAACACAGGCAAAATCTCTAGCCGAGAAATTAATAGCATTTATAAAATATAAATTAGTCAAAAATGTACTTTTAAACAAAAGAGATAAATTCATTGCCAGAAGGATAGACAAAACTCTAAATCAGGACGAGACAGGAATCATTTTTATTGGTGCATTTCACAATATCAAAGAGAGATTTCCTAAAGATTTTAGAATTATGGAGATAAAGGATACAGAGAAAGTAAGAGAATACCAAAAGTTAATTCCATTTTATAATAAGAATAGAGAACGATTTAAGGAGCTTGGCAGATATCTTGTCTCTAAATCACAAATTTGAAGCAGGTACAGATTGTTTGAAGATAATGCAGGACATAGTAATTGGTGATTATTCCAGAGGAGAAAGAGAAAATTGGATCTGACAAAAATAGCCGGTAAAATATTATATCATATCAAGGCATAGAAAATAGAAATAGAGTTTATTTACAAAGGAGAGTAGGTTGTGAGCGATCATTTAAGTCTCAAACACAATAGAATATTGCAAGACATTCGTGAAGGTTATCCTACCGATATCATTAGAGCCTTGATATCCGCGTTAGAGGTAAAAGACTATTATATCAAAGGCCACTCTGATGCTGTGGCAAGATATGCAGTGGCTATAGCCAGGAGACTGAAAATTCCTCCTAAGGAAATAGAGATTATTGAAGCAGCAGCTATGCTTCATGATATTGGAAAGATTGGTATCAGTGAAAATATTCTCAATAAGCCTGGGAAACTGGATAAAGAGGATTGGAAGGAGATAAAAAAGCATCCTGAAATATGTTTAAAAATTCTTAATTGCATTAACTTTCCCTGGGATATTAAACCTATTATCCATGCTCATCATGAAAGGTATGATGGAAAGGGATACCCACGGGGACTAAAAGGGGATGAAATTCCTTTGGGAGCAAAGATTATTGCTGTCGTAGACACTTATGATGCAATGATCTCGGACCGTGCTTATAGAAAAAGTTTAGACAAGGAAGCGGTCATCAAGGAATTAAAAAGGGTAGCTGGAACTCAGCTTGACCCTGAAATTGTGAAAGTCTTTATTGAGATTCTAATGACAGGTAAGGAAGAAAAATTGTTTAAAGTATCAGGTGTGCTATGAGAGAAAAGTTGGGTTTAAAAGTTCTAAGAGAGTTTAGACATAATGTCTGGGCAAATGAGAATTATACTTTAGGAGGCAAGATTGGCTAGAAAAATAACTAAAAAAGATGGGGTAAGTTATATGTGTGAAAAATGTAATAGTGAAATGTTTAAATTTTCAGTAAAGGAGAAGGGAATATTTACTCCAGACGACCCATTTATGTTTAAAAAATATTTAAATAGGGGAAATCCTAAAAAACCTACTGAGCCCTACTACGAGTGCCAATTTTGCGGGACTATCCATAAAGGTTATTATACAAATGGTGGTCACAACATTGATTTTAGACCTTTAACTCGGAAATAAAAGCTGATCTTGTGTACGAATGCTATAACAATAAACTTGACAGATGTTCCTCGTAGGATTTGCCAACATAATGACAAGCGAAAATAGAATCTAAAATAAGGTATGTAAAGAATAATTTCTTTAATTAAGTATCATTCTAAGTACTATTTTATGTAGTGCATTAAGTACAGGTACAAAATTTTACGCTATCAAATATTTTGATCTACTGAAATATTTTAGCCTACGGTAATAAATCTCACATAACCTATTGTTTTACATATTATTGTTACAATTATTCCTGCAATTAATACTCCGGTAAGTATGTGAAGCAGCGCTTTTTTAGGCGGAATTCCAAAAACAAAGGCAATTAATGCCCCGGTCCAGGCTCCTGTAACCGGAAGAGGTATTCCTACAAAGCCAACAAGAGCAAACCCGCTATATTTTTCAAATTTCTTTGCATGTTTTTTCCTTGTCCTGTTAAAAAGCCATGTAAAAAACTTATTTGCTATTTTAAATCTTTTTATAAGGAATTTTGATATAGGTTCCAATGTCCAGAGTATTACAGCTGCAGGGACCAAATTTCCAGCAACAGATATTATGTAGGATTGAAAAATATTCATCTTGTAAGTCCCCAGAGCCAGCGGAATAGATGCACGCAGTTCTCCTATTGGTGTCATTGCAGTAAAAAATACTACAATTTGGGAGGATAAATTTTTAAGCAAACTGCCAAAATCCATATTTTATTTCTTAATTTTATTTTTTTATGATAATATTTTAAAACTTATTAAATAATAGCAATAAGATTTCAAACATTATATAAGTTGAGTATACTACAGTCAATCATTTTAGGTATAATTCAGGGGCTGACAGAATTTTTTCCTGTAAGCAGTTCCGGACATTTAGTAATTGTCCCGTATCTTTTAAAGTGGGACTACATTCCGCTTTACTATACTGTTACGGTCCATTTCGCTACTCTGGCGGCTATTGTTACAATTTTTCACAGAGAAATCTTTAAAATTATAAAAGCTCTTGTACTTGCGGTATTTCTTAAATCAAAAAGAAATGACAGTAGTTTTAAGCTTGGAATATTTATAATTGTTGCAAGTATTCCCGGGGCGCTTGCAGGGTTTTTCCTCAAAAAATATGTTGAGGGTTTTTTCAGCAGGCCTCTGGCTGTTGCAATATTTTTACTTGTAACGGCTGCTGTACTGGCAGCAGGAGAGATAAGAGGCAGGAAAATTGAAGCTGGAGCCAAAGAGCAAAGAGTTAATTTTAATCTTTTTATTTCCATGATTGTCGGAATTGGGCAGGCGCTGGCTATTTTCCCTGGAATTTCACGTTCAGGAGCAACAATATCTTTTGCAAGATTTTTTGGCATAAAGAGGAGTGAAAGTGTAAAATTTTCCTTTTTACTTTCAATCCCAATTATTTTCGGATCCTTTGTATTTGAGTTATTTGAATCGCGCAATGTATTTTTCAGCAGTGATTTTCTTGCCATAAGGAATCTAGCGGTTGGGTTCGTATTTTCATACATGTCAGGGCTATTTGCCATAAAGTTTTTAATGCGGCTGGTAGAGAGAAGGAGTTTGAATGTTTTTTCACTGTACTGTACCGCAGCTGCAGCAGTAATTTTTATATTTTATTTTTTTGAAAAAATTTAAGACTGTAAAAATGGGGGTGTTGCTAACTATGAAAGGTATAATATTGGCAGGAGGCCTTGGAACAAGGCTCATGCCGTGTACGAAAGTCACAAACAAGCATTTGTTGCCGGTATTTGACAAGCCTATGATTTATTATCCTCTTGCAACTATGGTTAATGCAGGTTTGAAAGATATTATGATTGTTACCGGCGGAAATTATGCAGGCGATTTTTTAAGACTTCTTGGCAATGGCAGGGAATTTGGGCTTAAAGATATTAGTTATAGCTATCAGGAAGGAGAGGGAGGAATAGCGGATGCATTAAGGCTGGCAGAAAATTTTGCAGAAGGCAACAAGGTATTTGTAATGCTTGGCGATAATGTTATTGAGGAGGATGTTTCAAAATATGCAGCTGAGTTTGAGAAGCAAAAAAATGGAGCAAAAATATTCTTAAAGGAAGTAAGAGACCCGGAAAGATTTGGTGTTGCAGAAATCTCTGGCGGCAAAGTTATAAACATTGAAGAAAAACCTAAAAAACCTAAAAGTAATTACGCAGTATGCGGTCTTTACATGTATGATGGCGACGTATTTAATATCATAAAAAACCTCAAGCCTTCAGGAAGAGGCGAATTAGAAATAACAGATGTAAACAATGAATATATAAAACGCGGGAATATGACATTTGCTACCCTGAGCGGCTGGTGGACAGATGCCGGTACATTTGAATCATTGTACAAAGCAAGCACGCTTGTTGCAAAAAAAGAAGGTCTTATTTAACCTTTACTATTTTTTCTGAGTTACAGTAAAAACATTTACTTACATCTATGCTGCTTGTCCAATTGTTATCTGAAATTATGTAAGCCCATGAGCACTCTGTGCAATCCTGGTAAATATAAGCCTTGCCTTTCTCTTCTGCATGACCAATAAATTTTTCAGTATTGCCGCAATTCAGGCATTTATACATTTATTCTCCATTTATATGATTTAGTTAATATAGGTTATTATAGCATATTATAGGTAATTAACAACACAAAATGAAATTTTTTATAAAAAAATAAAAAATAAAACCCATGATTGTTGACTAAAAAATTTAGCTTTGGTAACATCAAAAAATATATGGCACTATAGATATTTAAAAAAATGAAAGTACCAAAACAAAAAGTAAGGGTAAAAATTAAAACCGAGTCAGCTGTTATAATAGGACACGTACATATAATGGTAGATGGAAGAATGAGTGATTACTTGTCATCCCAGAAAGATAAATTTATACCTGTAACGGAAGCAGTGATCTACTTGCCAGGAGATAAAGTGGATGATAATGTAGATACAAGCAAGAGCAGTAAGATTGTTTTTATAAATCTTGGAAAAATAGAAATGTTAGAGTACTTGTAAGTGCTTGCAGAATAATGTTATTTGCAAACAAAAAGAAAGGTATGGAGAATGTCTGAAGATATAGTTCAAATTACTGATGCAAATTTTGATGATGAAGTTATAAAATCTGATACACCTGTCCTTATTGATTTTTGGGCAGAATGGTGTGGACCATGTAAGATGATTGGACCTGAGATAAAAAAATTATCAGATGAAAAGAAGGAAGTTCTAAAGGTTGGAAAATTGAATGTAGATGAAAATAGAGATACCGCAATAAAATATGGGATCAGCAGTATACCTACTTTACTACTTTTCAAAAATGGAGAAGTTAAAGAAAAGCTGATTGGCGCTATGTCCAGGGATAGGATTTTGGATAAAATATCGCAATATCTTTAGTATTAATTAAATAAATTACCTGCTGAAGCCTTAAACACTCCGCTTTGTTTGCTAAAATATAACTGTATTTTAGCTTCACAAAATTAATCTAATTATATAAAATCTATAAGATAACCTGTAGGCAAGATTTGTATTTTTTTAGAAATAAAATTTAAATGTAAAAGGGAAATTGTTTATGTTCAAAGAAGTTGGCAATAAAATTGATCTGGTTAAACTGGAAGAAGGAATTTTAAAATTTTGGAAAGATAACAAAATATTTAAAAAAACCCTGCAAAAAACCAAGAGTGGAAAAAAATTTGTATTTTATGAAGGCCCCCCGACAGCTAATGGGGCTCCCGGGGTGCATCATGTCCTGTCAAGAGTATTTAAGGATATTTTTCCGCGATATAAAACGATGAAGGGCTATTATGTGTCAAGAAAGGCTGGCTGGGATACACATGGACTTCCGGTAGAACTGGAAGTTGAAAAGGAACTAAATATTAATTCCAAAAGGGAAATAGAAGAATTAGGAATTGAAAAGTTTAATAAGCTGTGCAGAGAAAGCGTAATGAAATATGAGGAAAGCTGGAAAGAACTAACCGAGAGAATTGGTTTCTGGTTAGATATGGATAACGCTTATTATACTTTTAAAAATGAGTATATAGAGACTGTATGGTGGATACTTAAAAATATATGGGACAGGAAGCTGTTATATGAAGATTATAAGGTAGTTCCTTATTGCCCAAGATGTGGAACCGCACTTTCTTCCCATGAAGTTGCACTTGGATACAAGGAAGTTGAGGACCTCTCTATTGTTGTAAAATTTCCCTTAAAAAATAAGGAAAATACTTATCTTTTGGTGTGGACAACCACGCCATGGACCCTTATCTCCAATATTGCCTGTGCTGTAAGCAAAAAGGCAGATTATGTTGAAGTAACGCATAAAGGCAGCCGCCTGATACTTGCTGCAAATCTTCTAAACGATGTTTTCCCGGAAAGTGAAAGCTATAAAATAGTGGAAAAATTTAAAGGCAAGTCACTTGTGGGCTCTTACTATGCACCAATATATGATTATGCAGACAACGGCAGCGATGTATACAGGGTAATAAGCGGTGATTTTGTTTCCACTAAAGAAGGTACAGGGATTGTTCATATAGCCCCGGCTTTTGGAGAAGATGATATGAACGTGGGGAAGAAAAATAATCTTCCTGTAGTTCAGATGGTAGACGACAGGGGAAAATTTAAGGAAAATGTAGACATGTTTGCTGGTTTGGGAGTCAGTGAAGCAAATCCCAAAATAATAGAAGATTTAGACAAAAGGGCCATGCTTTTCAGTATAAAAAAAATGCTTCACTCTTATCCATTTTGCTGGAGATGTGAGAGCAGGCTGATGTATTATGCCAGGAAAAGCTGGTATATTAAAACTTCTTCCATCAAGAAAAATTTAATAAACTCAAACAAACATGTCAACTGGTATCCTGAACACATAAAGTACGGAAGGTTTGGCAACTGGCTGGAAAATAATGTGGATTGGGCGCTTACAAGGGAAAGATACTGGGGGACCCCTCTGCCGATATGGCAGGATGAAAATGGCCACAAGGTATGTATTGGAAGCATAGAGGAATTAAGGGAGAAGGCAATCAATATGCCCCCAAACTTGGATATGCATCGCCCCTGCGTGGATAAAATTATAATAAAATGCGATAAGTGCGGGCAGGAAATGCACAGGGTGTCTGAAGTGATAGATGTCTGGTTTGACTCAGGCTCTATGCCTTTTGCACAATACCACTATCCTTTTGAAAATAAGGATTTATTTAATGAAAGCTTCCCGGCAGATTTTATTTGTGAGGCCATAGACCAGACAAGGGGATGGTTTTATACAATGCTTACAATTTCTACACTCTTGTTTAATAAGTCAAGCTATAAAAATGTACTGTGCCTTGGCCTTATAAATGATGAAAGCGGCCAGAAAATGAGTAAATCAAAGGGCAACGTGGTACAACCATGGGAAGTGCTTAACAGGCAGGGGGCAGATGCCCTGAGGTGGTATTTTTTTACCAGTGTTTCGCCATGGCTTCCTAAAAACTTCTCGGTCAAATCTGTAGATGAGGTAATAAGAAAGTTTATCCTGACACTATGGAATACGTACTCATTTTTTGTAATTTACGCTAATATTGACAATTTTAATCCCGAGAATTTTGATGTTGATGTAAATGAAAGATGTGAGATTGACAGGTGGATAATTTCAGAGCTTAACAGGACCATAAAAAAAGTAAATATATTCATGGATGACTTTAATACAACTGACAGCGGGAGAGCAATCCAGCAGTTTGTTGACGATCTTTCTAACTGGTATGTAAGAAGGAGCAGAAGGAGATTCTGGAAAAGTGAAGAGGATAAAGATAAGATAAGTGCATACAAAACATTGTATGAATGCCTGGTTGCAGTTTCAAAATTATGTGCTCCGTACATTCCTTTTATGAGTGAAGAAATTTACAAAAATCTTGTTGGAAGTACAGGCAAAGGTGAAATCAGCGTTCATCTTGAAAAGTACCCTTCAGGAGATAAAGGCTTAATAGACGAGGACTTGAGTTTTAAAATGAGCACTGCCAGAAAGGTAGTGAGTTTGGGAAGGGCCATAAGAAGTAAAATTAATATAAAAACAAGACAGCCTCTCAGCTGTGTCAAGATATTTTTCAGCAGCGACGGGAAAAGGAGTAAATCTGTAAGACACTTTGAATCGGTGATAGCAGAAGAGCTCAATGTCAGAAAAGTAGAGCTGGTAAAGAGTTTGGATGATTTGGTATCTTATGATATTAAACCTAACTTAAAATTATTGGGCCCAAAGTACGGTCAGCTGGTTCCTAAAATAAAAAGCGCTCTGCAGGCTGAAAATCCTGTGAAAGTAGCATCAAAAGCAAGAAACAATAAGAGCATAAATTTAATTGTTGATGAAAAGCAAATTAAGCTGGAGCCAGGCGAGATACTTGTTGAGACTAAAAGCATGGAAGGATATGGCGTGGAAAGTGATGGAGAATTTACAGTAGGGCTTCCAACAGCTATATCTCAGGAACTTTTAGAAGAAGGATTTTGCAGGGAACTGGTACATCATATACAAATCTTACGGAAAGAAGCTGGATTTAAAATTGAGAACACCATAAATACTTCTATTGAATGCAGCAGCGACATGAAAAAGGTAATTGAAAAATACAGTGATTATATAATGAAGGAAACTCTCAGCAAAAGCTTGAATTTCAAATTTGAAGACGGGATGTTTGTAAGAGAGCTAAAGATTAACAGCTTAAGTGTAAAAATTGGTATAATAGTAGTTGGAAGTATTGTGTGAGGTAAAAATATGAGCCCAAAGCATTCGAAATTAGTTATAAATTTAACTTTTATAACCGGTGCATGTTTTGTATTGCTGCTTGACCAGGTTACAAAATATGTTGTAAATAAACTCATACCTGCAAGCGGTTCTGTTGAAATTATCCCTAACATCTTTTTTTTAACCAATATTAAAAATAGCGGCGCTGCGTTTGGACTTTTTCAAAATGGCACAAATATTCTCATTGTTATTTCCATTGTTGCCGTACTGCTTATTATATTTTTAAAAATAAAGCTAAATCTGGATTCCATTGCCTATAACATATCTCTTGGTTTTGTACTTGGGGGAGCGCTGGGCAACCTGGTTGACAGGTATTTAATTGGCGAGGTAACTGATTTTTTTAATTTTGTCTACTGGCCAGTTTTTAATATTGCAGATAGTTTTATTGTTATTGGTTTTGGTGTTATCATTTTAATAATAGTTAAAGAATATTTAAGAAAGGATCATGCCAAAAGAGGTTGATTAATAAAAACAGAGATAGCATTAGTTTTAATATAGATACTGCCAGTACCGGGCAGAGGATAGATAAGTTTTTAAACAGCAGCCTGGAAGACAAATCAAGAAGCTACATACAGAAATTAATAAAACAGAAAAAAGTAAAGGTAAACAGCGGGGCTGTTAATAAAAATTACAGGCTTAATGACGGTGATATAGTTATAGTTGAAAAGCTTGCCTCTGTTGAGTCCAGCGTAAAACCTCAAAAGATAGATCTAAATATAATCTATGAGGACAGGCATATTTTAGTAGTATCAAAAAAAGCTGGAATGCTAACCCACCCGACATCTGCGACCAATGAAGGCACGCTTGTAAATGGACTGCTGTATTACTGCAGCAACCTTTCTTCAGTTTCTGGCGAAGCAAGGGCAGGAATAGTGCACAGACTTGACAGGGACACCTCAGGCCTTCTAATCGTGGCTAAAGATGACAATGTTCATAGATTATTGTCAGAGCAGTTTAAGTTAAGAAAAATAAAGAAAACATATGCTGCACTTGCGCTTGGAAATTTTTCTGAAAAAAAAGGAAAAATTTTATTGCCTGTAGGAAGGTCGAGGATCGATAGAAAAAAAATGGATATATCACTTGACAGCGGACGAGAAGCAGTGACTAAATTTGAGGTTGCAGAGGAGTTTGAAAACTGCACGCTTTTAGATGTATTTCCAGAAACCGGGAGAACCCATCAGATAAGGGTACACTTGAGATATATAAATCATCCCATAATAGGAGATGAAAAATATGGAAACAGGCAATCACAAGAGCTAGCCTTAAGAATCGGAATAAACAGGCAATTTTTGCATGCAAAGAGAATTGTTTTCATCCATCCTGTTACAGGGGAAAAAATGGAGGTGGAAGATGAACTGGCAGAAGACTTGCAAAAGGGCCTGGAAAAGTTAAGGAGAATTAAAAATGTGATAAAATAAAGTTATGGTAAAACCGCAGTAATTTTTGTTATTATTAACATGATAAGGAGTGAACATAAATTGGCAAATATTAGAAGAGTAGTGCTTGATGTATTAAAACCGCATTCTCCAAGCATAATGGATCTGGCAAATCAACTTGCGGATCTCGAGGGAGTAGATGGAGTAAATTTAGCTCTGCTGGAAATGGACCAGAAAGTAGAAAATGTAAAAATAACCTGCGAAGGTGAATCTATAAATTTTGAAGAAGTAGAAAAAATCGTACTTCGCAATGGCGCCACAATACACAGCTTGGATGAGGTATCTGCAGGCACGAGCTTAATAGAAGAAGTAGCCACATCCCAGGATTAACGCTTAGTAGGGCATAAAATAACCAAAAAGTGCTGTAGTTTTTGTCTAAGTGGACCTGATTTCCTGCTTCATAAATATAATGTATGATATTGCAAAACAGATTATTGCAAGTGCAATAATTGTTACTAACTGGGGCCATATTTGAATCAGGCTCTGGCTCAAAGACAAAGGATTTAGCAGCATTCTGCTCACATCCGAAGATAAAATTGGCCTTAATAAGAAATGGCCACCTGTTGGTATAAGCAGTATCGCAATTGATTCAGAAAAAAGTGCCGATGGAGAAATTCTAAGGATATTGTGGTTAATTATATAATTTTTCACCTGCATTGAAGTGGTGGCATTATCAAGAGGTGCTACAGCATTTGCAATGGCATTTGCAATTATTGGAAGAAAGAACATCAAAAATATCCATATTGCCATAGATGTAAGAATTGATGCAGCTGTCTTATCCATAATAACAGAAAAGAGCATTGACAGCCCCATCCAGAAGGTTCCATAAAATATGCAGATAACTATAAAGAAAAGAATTCTCAGGATTTCTTCTGATGTAGGCGGGACACCAATAGATCTAAGTCCAATGCCGGCAATTATAAAGACTATGCTTGATATAATTATACTCATTGTGGTAATGCCTGCTAAAAACTTACCATTTATTACGCTGTCTCTATATATTGGCTGGGACAGAAGCCTGCTTAAATTCCCGCTGTTTTTCTCACTGTTTATTGCGTCAAAGCCAAATACTATTCCTATTATTGGTATAAAAAAACTAATAAATACCATAAAAGACGGCAGTGCATCGCCACCGGTTGTAAACAGTTTTAAAAATACATTCTTGTCAAGTGCGCTTGCAGCAGTTCTGATATTTTGAAGAGATACATAAACTGATGAAAGTCCAGCTAAATATACAAGCCCCAGCAATATTATAAATTTTTTACTGCTGAAGTAATCAGTAAGTTCTTTTCTGTAAACAGTAAAAATACCTCTCATTTTACTCCTCTTTAAAATATTTTAGATAAATTTCTTCAAGTGCGTCTTCCTTCATATTCATCCTTGTCATTAATATTCCCATGTCAGCAATGACCCTTGAAATATCCTGCCTTACATCCTTGTCGCAAGTTATCTGTATTGTGCTGTCAGTTTGATTTATACTTACAACCCCATCTATTTTCTTTAACTTATCCATCAGCTCGCTTGTAACAGATGAAAGTTCAATATCTATCCTGTATTTACCGCCTTCAAATATTTTTCTTCCAAGTTCATCAATACTTCCTTCGCCAATTAATTTTCCTTTGGACAATATACCTACCCTCGGACACACTTTTTGCATAAGGTTTAACTGGTGTGAAGAAAGTACAAATGTGATATTTTTTTTCTTATTCAAGTCAAGAATTGCATCTAAAATCTGATTTGCAACTTTTACGTCAAGGCCTTCTGTCGGCTCATCCAGTATTGCGACTTGCGGATCTTTTATAAGAACATCTGCAATTCCCAGCCTTTGTTTCATTCCCTTTGAAAATTGATTTACAAGCTGGTCTTTATTTTTAGAAAGGCCGACTATTTTAAGCACTTCATTTATTTTCCCATCTATTTCCTTGCAGCTTATATCATTTAGCTCTGCAGTATATCTTAAATTTTGTCCTGCAGTCATGTCCTCGTAAAAGCCAACTTTTTCAGGAAGATACCCTGTTATTTGTTTTACTTTTAATGGTTCGCGCGTTGAATTAAAACTTCCCACCCTTATGCTGCCGGAAGTAGGTTCCGTAAGCCCTAAAAGAGTAAGAATTATTGTGGATTTTCCTGCCCCATTGGGACCTAAAAGCCCAAATATCTCACCCTTTTTTATTTTTAGGTTTACGTTGTCAACTACAAGGGTTCCATTATATTTTTTGGATAAATTTTCTATATTTATAATATAGTCATTTGCATTCATAATTTTATCTTCTTCCCAATCTTGCAAAAATTATAGCAACTCCAACAATAACTATCACAATCACTCCTATGCCTACCCATCCCCATATTGTAGGGGTGAGCACGGTTACTCTAAGATCAATATCTTTATTGCTGTTTTCACTTGATGCAGAAAAGTTTAGCATATAGTCTCCAGCTATAGTTTTTTCTGGCGGATTAATTGTTACATCAATTTCTTTACTTTTCCCGGCTTCAAGTGTTTTTATTTCATCTTCATCAAATTCTACCATCCATCCTTCAGGCTCTGTTGATTTTAAGGTTATGTTGTCTATTGATGCAGAACCTGTGTTTTTAAGGATTAATTTATAATGATTATCCTTTCCCGAAGTTACCTCTGTGCTGTACCTGCCTGTTTTTGTAGCTAAGCTTAACTCATAAGTTGCTGTTACAATTGCCTTAAATTCTGCTATAGCTTCCAGATCCTCGCCTTCAACGGATGATTTTACGATAACTTTTATATCGTATTCGCCTGGCTCCTGCTTTACAAGCGGTATCGCAAGCGCCTTCAAGCTTTCCATTTTGCCCGGTTTTAGTTTTATTGCCGATATTTCGATTTGTTCATATCCGGGAACAACTGCCACATACCATCCTTCCGGCTGTTCTGCAGTTATATCAAAGATTTTTTCTTCAAGTCCTATATATGTTACATCCATTTTAAATTCAAATGGTTCCCCTGATTTAGCATTTAATTCAGGAAATGTAATATCAAAATTTAACTCTTCCGGAAATATTACCTCCTCTACTTCTTCTACTCCTTCACTTTCCTCGGCAAAAGCCAGACCTGGCAGCATTAGGATAATTGAGAGTGCCAAGACTGTAATGATAATAAATGATGGTATCTTTCTTTTGATACTTTGCACTTTATACTTCTCCTTTTCTAAATTTTCTACTTGATTTTTTAAATTTATTTAAAAAACAGTAATCTATATTGCTGTTGACTTAGTGAGAAATTTTAAACATTTTAGTAGTTTATGTCAACAGCAAATCGCATCCTTTGCAATATAGTTTATAAAAATTTTGTAACATAATGTATAATAAAGCAGCAGGAGGCTTGAGTGGCTGTAATTTTTTAAAATAAATAAACATAACAATGGCAATTGGCATGAAGAAAATAAAAAATATAATCATTAAGTTTTTATCAGTATTTACCCTGCTAACTTTTATAGCATTAATTCTCTCAGGCTGTTTCTTTAGTGCACCACAGGACGAAGAATTAAATGCAGGAAGCAGTTCCCAGCTTGAAGAGGAAGCCAAACTTGAAAAAAAGCCAACAGAGCCCGATGAGTTTACAGGAGTACCTGACGCCTGTATTGTAAGCAAGATAAAGGTTCCTGGTCAGGCAATAGATGTTGACATAAGCGGAGACTATGCATATCTTACAAATGATCTTGGGGTTCTTTATGTAGTAAATGTAGAAGATAGGGAGAATCCTTTTATTGTTGGAAAATGCCCCGGCATAAACTCAGCAAATATCATAATTGTAAAAGATAGCTACGCTTATGTTTCGTATACTGAGTGGAAAGATGAGCAGGACACGATTTTTACCAAATGCGGGTTTAAAATAATAGACATTTCTGACGCAGAGCACCCGGAGGTTGTTGGAGATTACGATACTTCAGAAAACAATGAAAAAAATGTGTATGGAATGTATATCTGCGGCGATTATGCATACATTAACAGCAGTACCTATCAGGACAATAAAGAAGAAAGCAGGCTTGAAGTTGTAGATATATCAGACAAAAAAAATCCTAAAATGACTGGCTTTTGCAAAATAAAAGGGCCGCTGTCAAATCTGTGCGTAAGCGGTAATTTTGCTTACATATGCTCAAATATTTTTGATTATGAAAAAAGGGAATATACAGAGGAAAGCTTCCTTACTATTGTAGATGTATCAGATGAAAAAAATCCGGAAGTTGTAAGTTCGGCAAATGTTCTTCCTAACTGCTGGGCTATTTACGTAAGCGGCGATTTTGCCTATATTTCAAGTAATGTATGGGATATGAAAAATGACAGCTACACAAAAAGTACTTTCCAGGTAGTAGATATAAAGGATAGTTCAAATCCAGCAGTACTTGGAGATTGCAATATTCCCGGAGGAGCATGGGAAATTGATTTTGCAGACAGCTTTATTTATGTGGCAAGCCTGACAGGAGGACTATTTGCAATTGATGTATCAGATAGTAAAAACCCAACCATAGTTGATAAATTAGACTCAAGAGAAACTTCGTACGACATTACAATAAGTGGAAATTATGGGTATGTTGCCGATGGATTTGAAGGCCTGCTTATTGTAAAGCTGTCAGGTGAAACATCGGGAAAGGATGGCATATACGCAGACAATTCCACCAATTCAGCGCCGGAAGCAGTAATTGATGTTTCTGGCGATACCACAGAAGGCGGCTTCTTTCAAATAAAAAATCCAGTATATTTTTCGGCAGTAAATTCATTTGACCCGGATTATGATGAGCTGTCATACAGGTGGGAAATTAACGGCAGTAAGTACTCAGACAGGGAGTCTATATCATATTATTTTGATGAGGCTGGAACCTGCGAGGTTGTCTTGATTGTTTCAGATGGAGAGATGACAGGCACTAAAACGGAAACCGTAAGTGCCGTAGAAAAAGATTTGCCGTTAGTTTTAAAGAATGAGTGTGATCTTACTGTTGAAATAGAGTATATATTAGTAAACAACGGCCCGGGTGATTTAAAAGAGATAGAATGTTTTATGAAAACTCCTCAAACCTACTATCCTTTTCAGATAATAAGTAGTGTGGCCCCGGGAATTTTAAATACCGAAGAGTTATTTGATAATAATTGGAATCTCCTTACCCACTTTTATTTTGATGGAAAACTTCCAGAAGGAGAAGAGCTTTCTGCAGTATTGGATGTAGATATAACTATGTATGAATTTGATTATGCCAAATTTGACAGCAGCGCACTGTACTATGATGAAGGCGATAGTGATCTGGAAATTTATACAGAGGATGATTTATTTGTAAATTCGGATAGCCCTGTAATCCGAAGCACAGTAGCTTCAGTCATAGGAGATGAGACAAGACCGGTGGAAATAGCTAAGAGGTTGTATAATTTTGTTGCATCCAGGCTTTACTACGACTATGAAAGAGCCAAAGACAGGGACTACGAGCTGCTGTATGCATCAGAGATTTTAGAGCGCGGAAAAGGAATATGTGCTGACTATGCCATATTATATACGGCCCTGCTTCGGTCAGCAGGAATTCCAGCAAGGCTTGCTGCCGGGATACCGGTAAATACTATTATGTATGAAAAGGGTCATGAGATAGATGTGGGCCATGCATGGGTTGAGGTTAAGCTTCCGGGATACGGCTGGATTCCCATAGACATAACACAGGAAGATCGTTTCCTGTCTACAAACTACTATCTTGATGTTGTTACTGAAAAAGGTCCGGGGTACCTGTATAAAAATATGACAATGGACTGGCGAAGCTATTACTATGACGGCTTTATATTTTCCTATGATGGGTCCAGCGAACCTGATACCGAGCAGTCCCTTGTATACAGGGTCAAAGACTTAAGTGTGCGGGATGTCAGATAAACTTGCGTCATTTATATTTACTTTTTATATTTTAAGCCTTATAATCTAACTCCTATTTAAATAAATAAAGCAATGGCGCTTTATAAAGATGCATCGAAGCATCCATTTTAGACTGTGTTTGGTCTGAAAGGGGTGCTTTTTGTTTTTTAGGGTATATGCTGAGATAAAAAAATTAGTTAGAAGATGGGAGACAGAATGACGTATATAGAAAAAGTATTTGACGAAACAGTTAAAAAAAATAGTGGTGAACCAGAATTTCACCAGGCCGTAAAAGAAGTTTTAACTTCCATTGAACCTGTATTTGGAAAACACCCCGAGTATGTGGAAGCCTGCATACTGGAAAGGCTCGTAGAGCCTGAAAGGCAAATAATATTTAGAGTTCCGTGGGTTGACGATGCCGGCCATGTCAAAGTAAACCGCGGCTTTCGTGTAGAGTTTAACAGCGCAATCGGCCCTTACAAAGGGGGACTGAGGCTTCATCCTTCAGTTAATCTTGGAATAGTTAAGTTCCTTGGATTTGAGCAAATTTTTAAAAATTCCCTTACATGCCAGAACATTGGCGGCGGAAAAGGCGGGAGTGATTTTGATCCAAAGGGTAAATCAGACGGAGAAGTTATGAGGTTTTGTCAGAGCTTTATGTCTGAGCTGTTTAGATACATTGGTGCAGACACAGATGTTCCTGCAGGAGATATTGGTACCGGTCCAAGGGAGATAGGCTATATGTTCGGCCAGTACAAGAGATTAAAAAATGTTTTTGAAGGAGTGCTGACAGGCAAGGGCATAGAATATGGGGGCAGTCCCTTAAGAACCGAAGCAACTGGCTACGGATTGGTCTATTTTGTAGATGAAGTGCTAAAGAATAATAACAAATCTTTTAAAGATGCAAGGGTGGTAATCTCGGGTTCTGGAAATGTAGCCATTTATGCCAATGAAAAAGCCAGGGAGCTTGGAGCCAAAGTTGTAGCCATGAGTGATTCAGGCGGCTATATTTACGATCCTAAAGGGGTTGATCTAGATACCATCAAGGTTTTAAAAGAGGTTGAGAGAAAAAGGATACGTGAATACAGGAAGAAATATCCCCGTGCAGAGTATATAGAGAACTCTTCTGATATCTGGAAGGTAAAATGCGATGTTGCGCTTCCATGCGCAATCCAAAATGAACTGGACAAGGAATCTGCAGAAGCACTGGTAGGCAACGGATGTTATGCAGTTGGTGAAGGGGCAAATATGCCCAGCACCCCTGAAGCAGTTAAAGTATTTCTGGAAAACAAAGTAATGTTTGGCCCGGGCAAAGCTGCAAATGCTGGAGGAGTGGCAGTTTCTGCCCTGGAGATGGCTCAGAACAGTGCAAGGGTTTTCTGGCACAAAGACAAAGTGGATAGAAAATTAAAAGATATAATGTCTGATATTTATAAGAGTGCAAGCTGTGCTGCAAAAGAGTATGAAGCTGAAGGAAATATGGTGATAGGCGCTAATATAGCTGGTTTTGTTAAAGTTGCCAATGCTATGATGGCACAGGGAATAGTGTAGGGCAGATATCTTCCAACAATAATGGTATATAATAAAAATCCGAAAATTTGTTGACAGTATGACAAACAGTATTTACAATAGTATTGTTAAGAGTGTGCTTAAGAAATTCATGGAGGTGAACAATGGTCTTTATAACAGCAAATGAATTAAAGAAAAGAGGCGTGTCTCTGTTTGATGGCATGTCCAACAAGAAAGAAGAAACTATAATTACGGTCAGGGGAAAGAGCAAATATGTTGTAATAGACATGGATACCTATAATCAATATAGAGAATATGAACTTAATTCAGAAATTGCAGAGGCAAGAAAAGATTTAAAAGAAGGGGCTTTTATTGAAGAGAGCGTAGATGATCATATCAGGCGTATAAAAAAGAACCAGTGAAATATAAAATTATTTACACAAAGAGTTACATAAAACGGGCAGAGAAGTTCGCAAAAAGATATCCGGAAATATTGGGCCGGTACGAAAAAACATTAAAACTTCTTGAACTAAATCCCCAGCATCCTTCTCTTCGGCTTCATAGGCTTTCCGGGAGATTAGGCGAACTATATTCAGTTTCTATCAATATCTCCTTTCGGATTACTCTGGAACTGTTGGTTTCAGAGAAAAAAATCATTCCAATCAGTATTGGCACTCATGACAGTGCGTATAAATAGTTTTTAACTGGCATGATGTACCCAGGTGTACTATGGTAAAGGAGAGGAGAAGAGATTGAAACCATAGCGATTAGTCCTCTTATTGATGAAAATTCTTTCTATAGAAAAACTCTTATTGCAATTTAATGAGTGGGTATAAAAAGCCAACTGGGAATAGATTAATAAGTTTAAATTGTAAAGTTACATTATTTTAATTAAGGGACTGTAGCAGGTCTTATTATAGATTCAGGTGGATCCTCAGAGCTTCTTCAATCCTGTGTTTTATCTCTAAATCTTCAATTTTGCCAGTATTGCTCATCAATCTTTTTTTTGATATGGTCCTTATTTGATGAACCAGAACTATTGAATCTCCTTTAAGGCCCGTTTCTTTTTTTTGCTTTGCGTCTGCCAGGACCTCATTCGGATATATTCTTCTTCCTGATTTTAGAGATGTTATAGGAAGTATTGTTACAACCGGCATCAACATGCTGTAGTCTTCATCGCTTATGATAAGCACAGGCCGTACTCCCTTTTGCTCTGAACCAATGACAGGATTAAGGTCAGCTAAAAATATGTTCCATTTATACATCATAATGATATGCTACTGAAAATCGGTGTATTTAAAATCATCTTCAATTTCTTCTATATCTGCCAGAAACAGGGGATCTTTGCTGGCTGCTTCCAGTTCTTTTTTTATCTTTTCTTTCTTGAGTTTTTCAATCTCACTTTTTAATGCACTTTCAACAAAAGAAGTCATTGAATTATATTGGCCTGCCTTTACAGCTTCCCTTACCTGCATTATTATTTCTTCTTTTATAATAAAAGTTGTTTTTGGACTCATATTATTCTTCTTGCAGTCAGTTTGTATTTGATTTACATATTACTAAAAATATTTTTATTTAGCAATATTATTATATGGTATTATTGGAATATCATTTACCGGTATATTCTTTTTTACCTTCATCACTAACTTCCTTATGGACAGATAAAGTTAATTTTATTTTACTCATTTTAATCACCACGCATAAATTTATCATCAAAATGGAAAATACCCTGGTTGTTTCCAGCTTTGATATTAGGCAGCAGGTTTTAGATAATATATCTACTGCTAATCTTGACATATAAGATATTAAATCGTATGTTGTATCGTATGAAAGTAACAGCCATAATAAAAGACGATTTAATTTCAGAAGTGC